>CALZEZ010000051.1 GCA_945643825.1 uncultured Lachnospiraceae bacterium | reverse complement strand
TTGAACGGTTAGTTGGTGCACTGGCAGATATCAAGAGACTGTATTCAAAAGATCCGTCGACGTTACTTGCGACGGAATATATTGCGCCGAAGGTGTGCGTGTCACCCCAGAAGGCGTTCTATGCGCAGAAGGAGGCCCTGCCGATCAGGCAGACCGCCGGACGGATCTGCAGTGAGTTTGTGATGTGTTATCCTCCCGGAATTCCGATTTTAGCACCGGGCGAGATTATCACACAGCAGATTATTGAGTATATTATCTATGCCAAGGAAAAAGGCTGCTCCATGCAGGGAACACAGGATCCTTACCTGGAGAAGCTGAATGTGATCAAATAGGAACGGAGGTAGAGCCGTGGAAGCTTCTTCTATGGAATTATGGTTTTCGGATTATCATACCGATCGGGTGAAGGTGTCGGTCAAGGTGGAAAAACAGCTGTTCGGAGAGCAGACGGAATATCAGCGTCTGGATGTATTTGAATCGGAGGAATTCGGGAGATTCATCAGCAGCGATGGCAGCATTGTCTTCTCAGAGAAGGACGAGTTTACCTATGATGAGATGATCGTGCATGTGCCGATGGCGGTGCACCCGCATGTGGAAAAGGTTCTGGTCATCGGTGGCGGCGACGGCGGTGTTGCGAGAGAGCTTTCCTATTACAAGGAGATCAAACAGATTGATGTAGTCGAGCCGGATGAAGTGTTTGTCGATGTCTGTAAGAAATATTTTCCGGACAACGCCTGTGGCCTTCAGGACGAGCGCGTGACGGTCTACTACCGGGATGGTCTACGGTTTCTGCGAACGAAGCAGGACGAATACGATCTGATCATCAACGATGCAATTGACCCGTTAGGGCATCAGGCAGGGCTTTTTACCAAGGAATTTTACGGCAACTGCTACCGGGCGCTGCATGAGGACGGAATCCTCGTATACCAGCACGGAAGTCCGTTCTACGACGAGGATGAGAATTCGTGTCGTGCCATGCACCGCAAGGCAAGTCACAGCTTCCCGATCAGCAGAGTATTCCAGGCACATATTCCAACCTGTTCCTCGGGCTACTGGCTGTTTGGCTTTGCCTCGAAGAAATATCATCCGCTTAAGGACTTTGATGAGGAGCGGTGGAATGAGCGGGGGATCAAGACCTGGTACTATACCACAAACCTTCACAAGGGAGCCTTCATGCTGCCGCGTTATGTGGAGGACATGCTGGAGGAAGAGGAAGGTTAACATAACATATTTTTGGAGGAGAGAAGAAGATGAGCAGACTTTTGGTTATTGGATGTGGTGGTGTGGCAGGTGTTGCCATCCACAAATGCTGTCAGAACAGTAAGGTTTTTGAAGAAATCTGTATCGCAAGCCGCACAAAGGCAAAATGTGACGCCCTGATGGAGAAATTGCAGGGCAAAACAAAGACAAAGATTACGACGGCGCAGGTGGATGCGGACAAGAAGGAGGAAGTGACAGCACTGATCCGGGCATATCAGCCGGACGCAGTTTTGAATGTGGCGCTTCCCTATCAGGATCTGACTATTATGGATGCCTGCTTAGAGTGCAAGGTGGATTATATTGATACGGCAAACTATGAGCCCGAGGATACGGATGATCCGACCTGGCGTGCCATCTACGAGAAGAGATGCGAGGAAAAGGGCTTTACCGCCTATTTCGATTACTCCTGGCAGTGGGCTTATGAGGAGCGCTTTAAGGAAGCCGGCATCACCGGACTGCTTGGAACCGGCTTTGATCCGGGCGTTACGAGCGTGTTTGTTGCCTATGCGAAGAAGCACTATTTTGATGAGATTACGACCATTGATATATTAGACTGCAACGGCGGTGACCATGGCTACCCGTTTGCAACCAATTTTAACCCGGAGATCAATCTGCGTGAGGTCTCTGCCAACGGCTCCTACTGGGAGGATGGCCACTGGATTGAGACAAAGCCCATGGAGATCAAGAGAGAATATGATTTTCCGGAGGTTGGAAAGAAGGACATGTATCTGCTTCACCACGAGGAGATCGAGGCGCTTGGACGTAACTTCCCCGAGGTAAAGAGAATCCGCTTCTTTATGACCTTTGGACAAAGCTACCTGACGCATATGAAATGCCTGGAGAATGTTGGCATGCTTTCCACCTCTCCCATCAATTTTGACGGAAAGGAGATCGTGCCGATTCAGTTTCTGAAGGCACTGCTTCCGGATCCGGCATCTCTTGGACCGCGTACGGTTGGAAAGACCAATATCGGCTGTATCTTTACCGGTAAGAAGGATGGTAAGGAGAAGACGCTTTATATCTATAATGTCTGCGATCACCAGGAATGCTATAAGGAGGTGGAATCCCAGGCGATTTCCTACACCACCGGTGTACCTGCGATGATCGGTGCAGCGTTAGTCTGCAGCAAGGTGTGGAAGAAACCGGGTGTGTTTACAACAGATGAGTTTGATCCGGATCCATACATGGAGCTGTTAAATGAGTTTGGTTTACCCTGGGTCGTTGAAGAAAACCCGGTACTTGTACCATGATGCCTGAGAATCTCCAGACTCCCTGCTATGTCATTGATGAAGCAAAATTAATCCGGAATCTGGAGCTTTTACAGGACGTGGAGCAAAAAAGCGGCTGCCATATCCTTCTCGCACAGAAGGCGTTTTCTGCTTTTGCACTCTATCCCTTGATCGGAAAGTATATCAGTGGGACGACTGCAAGCGGACTGTATGAGGCGAGACTTGGTGCCGAGCAGATGGGTAAGGAAAATCACGTGTTTGCCCCGGCGTATAAGCCGGAGCATATGGAGGAGCTCGTCGGGCTCTGCGATCATATTGTTTTCAATTCTGTGGCGCAGTTTGAGAAATACCGAAGCAGATGCAAATCGGTGCAGGTGGGGATCCGTGTCAATCCCGAGTGTTCCACACAGGGCGAGCATGCCATCTATGATCCCTGTGCACCCGGCTCGAGGCTTGGTGTTCTGGCAAAGGATCTGCCGATGAGCATCTGGGAAGGCGAGGGAGCGGCGACCGGACTTCATTTTCACACGCTCTGTGAACAGAACAGCAATGATCTGATCACCACCTTTCGAGCCTTTGAGGAGCACTTTGCGGGGCATCTTCCTCACTGTAAGTGGCTCAATCTCGGAGGCGGCCACCACATCACGAGAGAGGACTATGATGTGGAGGCACTGATCCGTCTGATTTGTGAGATCAAAGACAAATATGGAGTAGAGGTTTATCTCGAGCCCGGTGAGGCAGTGGCTCTTAATGCCGGCTATCTGGTGACGGAGGTTATGGACATCGTCCATAATGGTCTCGACATCCTGATTCTGGATGCATCCGCGGCATGTCATATGCCCGATGTACTGGAGATGCCGTACCGACCACCTCTGCGGGACAGCTATCCCGCCGGAGAAAAGCCTTACACCTACCGGCTTTCCTCGCTGACATGCCTTGCCGGAGATGTGATCGGTGATTACAGCTTTGAGCATCCGGTTCAGATCGGAGACCGGCTGATATTTGAGGATATGGCGATTTACTCGATGGTGAAGAACAATACGTTCAACGGGATCCCTCTTCCGGACATCAATCTGCTCACAACAAAGCAGGAAATAAAACAGATTAAGAGATTTTCCTACGAGGATTTTAAGGAAAGACTGTCATGATGCAATTAACAACTCCAGACCGGGATGGGTATTATATGCCCGGAGAATTTGAACCGCATAAGGGCTGTATCTTGATCTGGCCGAGAAGACCGGGCTCCTGGCCCTGCGGGGCAAAGCCCGCCCGAGAAGTCTTCACGAGAGTGATTGAGGCGATTGCACAGAGCGAGACCGTTTATCTTGCCGTTGAGGAGGAAACACAAGACTCGGCAGGAGAGGCATTAACAGAACTTGTTGCAGACGGGCGTGTCGTGCTGTTTCAGGCACAGACGGATGATGCCTGGGCGAGAGATGTCGGACCGACCTTTGTAGTATCGAAAGAGGATGATATAGAGAAGCGGAAGCTTCGATGCGTGGACTGGGCGTTTAATGCCTGGGGCGGGGAATATAATGGACTCTATGCAAGCTGGGAGAAGGATGATGCCTTTGCGGGTGTCTTTGCCCGTGCGCACGGGATACCTGTTTATGATGCACATCCGTTTGTATTAGAGGGCGGCTCCATTCACAGTGACGGAGAGGGAACCCTTCTGGTGACAGAGACCTGTCTGCTCAGTAAGGGACGCAATCCATCCCTTACAAAGAGGCAGATTGAAGAGAAGCTTATGGAATATCTTGGCGCGAGGAAGGTTCTCTGGCTTCCCTGCGGCATCTACCTCGATGAGACGGATGAGCACGTGGACAATGTGTGTGCCTTTCTTAAGCCCGGGGAGGTTGTGCTTGCCTGGACGGATAACAGGGAAGATCCGCAGTATGCGATGTCAAAAGCCTGTCTGGATTATCTGGAGCGTGAAACGGATGCGAAGGGGCGTCACCTTATTGTTCATAAGCTGCCGATTCCGGAGCATCCGATCTGTGTAAAGGAGGAGGATCTTCAGGGCTATCAGTTTGAAGAGGGCGAGGATGTGCGAAGCGTCGGAGATCGCCTGGCGGCATCTTATGTAAACTTCTACTTTTCCAATGATGCGGTGGTGCTTCCTGCCTTTGGCGAGGAGAATGAGGAAAGCGACATAAGGGCGGCTCAGATCATGCAGAAGCTTTGCCCGGACAGGCGGGTGATTCCGGTTCCGGCAAGAGACATTCTGCTTGGCGGCGGTAACATTCATTGCATCACCCAACAGATTCCAAAGGGCGAGAAAGGATAAGAAATCATGCGCAAGGTAACAGTGGCTGCGATCCAGATGAAGTGCAGCCGTAATTTGGACGAAAATCTTAAGACGGCAGAGGATATGGTGCGGGAGGCGGCTGCCCTGGGTGCACAGGTGATTCTTCTGCCGGAATTATTTGAAAGAGAGTATTTCTGCCAGCAGCGCCGGTATGATTTTTATAACTATGCAAAGCCGGTGGAGGAGCACCCGGCTGTATGCATGGGAAAGAAGCTTTCAAAGGAGTTAGAGGTTGTCTTGCCGGTCAGCTTTTTTGAACGCGATGGCAATGTATTATACAATTCCCTGGCGTGGCTGGATGCAGACGGAAGTCTGTTATCCGTGTATCGTAAGACGCATATCCCGGACGACCATTTTTATCAGGAAAAATTCTATTTTACCCCGGGAGATACCGGGTTTGTGACGGTAAAAACACGCTATGGCACGTTCGGCGCAGGAATCTGCTGGGATCAGTGGTTTCCGGAGACGGCAAGATGCCTGGCACTTGCGGGTGCGGAGCTTTTGTTTTATCCTACGGCGATCGGATCGGAGCCCATTTTAGACTGTGACAGCATGCCGCACTGGCGCAGAGTCATGCAGGGACATGCCGCGGCCAACCTGATTCCGGTCATTGCGGCAAACCGTATCGGAACAGAAGCAGTCGAGCCCTGTGGGGAAAATGCCGGACAGAGCTCATCCCTTTGCTTTTACGGCTCGTCCTTTATGACCGATGGTACCGGAGAGCTTGTGGAAAGTGCGGGACGTGATACAAGTAAGATCCTGCTTCACACCTATGATCTGGATGCACTTTGCGAAGATCGTCTTTCCTGGGGACTGTTTCGGGACAGACGCCCGGATTGTTATGGAGCCATCTGCGGAATGGAGTAGCCCCTTATCGCAGGCGTCTACGGAATGGAGTAATGCGTGAAGAACTATAAATTTTTGATTGAATATGACGGAACGAGATATTACGGCTGGCAGCGTCAGCCGGATCAGGAGACTATACAGGGAAAGCTCGAGAAAGTACTTGCACTTTTGTGTGGGGATGATACAGTAGAAGTAATAGGTGCAGGACGCACGGATGCCGGCGTGCACGCAAGAGGAATGGTGGCTAATGCGGCCTTTTCCACAGAGCTTTCTGCTGAGGAGATCCGGGACTATTTCAACCGGTATCTTCCGGACGATATCGCAGTAAAGGAAGTAAAGGAGGCGTCGGAGCGGTTTCATGCCCGCTACAACGCTGTGGGCAAGACCTACCGGTACACCTGCTACGAGGGACCGGTGAAGCCGGTTTTTGACCGCCGTTACTATTATCGATTGGACAAGGCACCGGATATGGCAGGTATGGAGGCGGCAGCAAAGCTATTGATGGGAGAGCACGACTTTCGTAATTTCTGTGCAACACCGCGCATGAAGAAATCTACGATCCGAAATGTGGACAGTATTGTCATTCGTCGAAAGAATGGCTATCTGACCTTCACGTTTCATGGGGAGGGCTTTTTGCAGAACATGGTGCGTATCCTGGTAGGAACCCTGTTGGAGGTCGGATATGGAAGAATGACCTTAGAGCAGGTGGAGGAGGCACTGAACCCGGACATACGTAAAAAGGCCGGACCAACGGCTCCTGCGATGGGACTTTGCCTGTGGGAAGTGGATTATTAAGGAGAAAACAACAATGGATCAATATTTGGATTACATTCTGGAGCAGCTGAAAAAGCTTTTAGAGATCGACAGTCCTTCCGGCTTTACGGACAGGGTAACCGATTATCTCGTGGAGGAATATACAAGACTTGGCTACGCCCCTGTAAAGACGAAGAAGGGCGGGGTGCTCGTGGATCTCGGCGGAGAGGGCAATGGTGTGCTGACGATGGCACATGTGGATACGCTCG
Source organism: uncultured Lachnospiraceae bacterium (assembly GCA_945643825.1). Classification (GTDB taxonomy): domain Bacteria; phylum Bacillota; class Clostridia; order Lachnospirales; family Lachnospiraceae; genus UMGS2037. The sequence goes on along the minus strand of CALZEZ010000051.1, from coordinate 1,384 downwards.
GTGGTATGGTTGCTGAGATTAAGGATAACGGAAGACTTCGGATCACTCCTGTCGGAGGCTTAAATTCCAACAATATTGAGACGGAAAATGTGCGCATTTACTGTCTCGATGGCTCGATCCTCGAGGGAGTGGTGCAGCTGGAGGATGCGTCGATCCATGTCAATAAAGACTATCAGACCACAGAGAGAAGCTTTGACAAGATAGAAATTTTGCTGGATGAGCCGGTTTCGTCCAAGGAGGATGTGAAAAAGCTTGGACTGGAGAACGGAGCCTTTGTGTGCATGGACACACGTTTTAAGCTGACAGACTCGGGCTATATCAAGAGCCGTTTTCTTGATGACAAGCTCAGCACGGCTATTTTGCTCGGCTATGCCAGATATGTGAAGCAGGAGAAGGTTGCTCTTTCCAGAAAGGTTTATCACCATATCACTGTGTTTGAGGAGATCGGACATGGGGCATGCGCCTCGATTCCGCAGGATGTGGAGGAGCTTTTGTCGGTTGATATGGGCTGTGTGGGAAAAGGACTCGAATGCAGTGAACGACAGGTTTCAATTTGCGTGAAGGACAGCAGAGGTCCCTATCATTATCAGACCGTAAAAGCGCTGATTGAAGCAGCAAAAGCCGCCGGAGTTGACTATGCGGCTGATGTTTATCCCTACTATGGCTCGGATGCGGATGCCGCACTCATGGCGGGAGTCGATGCAAGACACGGTCTGATTGGCCCGGGCGTCTATGCCTCCCACGGCTATGAGCGGGCACACGTGGACGGAGTGAAAAATACGTTTGCATTATTAAAGGCCTATCTCGGATAGGCCTGCTTTGTATAATTAGGAAATTGTTGGCATCCGCTTTTGTGTTATTGCGGAAGCATGAAATAGGTGTACCGCAGTGTTTCCATGCGTACCCCATTGTACATATAGATTGGGTCATCCCAGGTACAGTCGACCTTATACCAGCTTCCATCCACCTTCACAAGATTCCAGGCGTGATTGGAGCCGGTCTGGATCTTGCAGGGTATGCCGAGAATATCCATACAGAACTGGAAGGTTTTGGAATATCCGTCACAGACTGCCGTGCCCTTTTGCATGACGCCCGACATTGTATGGGAGACATGGGGAACCGTTCCCTTGAGATAATTGTCATAGTCGTAGGTGGTATGATTGATGATCCAGTCGTGCACCGCCTTGATCTTCTCACGGTCACTCATCCGGGCATTTGTAATCTGATGAGTGATGACGTAAGCCTTGCACTTGGAGTCGGTCAGATCATCCAGACCACTTGCCAGTCGACCCTCCTTGTAGCCGGTTGTCAGATAATGATTCAGCAACAGGGCAGGGTCATTGCCAAAGCAGGTAGCCACATCGGGATTCGCGGCTGCGTAGGC
>CALZEZ010000050.1 GCA_945643825.1 uncultured Lachnospiraceae bacterium | reverse complement strand
GAAAGCATACATAGAAAAGTCCCTCGTGATAACGGATGGAGGGAGCGAACACACCACAACCGTGTACAGGCACATCATATCGGGTATCCGGAAGTGCTTTTAACACATAATTAATGAGCTCCCAGCTTACAAGGTCTCTTGAGTGCAGAACCGGTATTCCCGGAGCGTTACTGAAGCTCGATGCGATCATGTAGTAATCATTCCCGACACGAATGGCATCCGGGTCTGAATAATCGAAATAAAGAATGGGATTACTGTAGGTACTGTCATTCGTTTTCATAAACATTCGCCTCCTTGGATAATAATACAACACTTTTTGAAAATGAAACAGAAATATGTTAGGATAATGCTATGAGAGACCATGAAATGACGATCGTGATGCCAAAGGCAGTAAAAAACATCATAAGGATTCTGGAGGACGCAGGCTTTGAGGCCTATGCCGTAGGCGGCTGTGTCAGGGACAGTCTGCTTGGCAGGCAGCCCGACGACTGGGATATCACGACGTCGGCGAAGCCGGAGCAGGTGAAGCAGCTTTTCTCCGCGACGATAGACACCGGGATTAAGCACGGCACGGTCACGGTCATGTGGGAGCATGTCGGCTACGAGGTGACGACCTACCGCATCGACGGGGAGTATGAGGACAACAGACACCCGAAGGAGGTCATCTTTACCCCGCTTCTTACGGAGGATCTGCGCCGCAGGGACTTCACGATCAATGCCATGGCGTACAATGACAGACAGGGAATCGTGGATATCTTCGGTGGACAGCAGGATCTGCAAAGAGGTCTGATCCGCTGTGTCGGGGATGCACACGAGCGCTTTCGCGAGGATGCTCTGCGGATCATGCGTGCAGTCCGCTTCAGTGCCCAGCTTGGCTACACCATCGAGGCTGGAACGAGGGAGGCGATTGCTGATTTTGCAGGCAATTTAAGAAGCGTCAGCGCCGAGCGGATTCAGGTGGAGCTTGTCAAGCTCCTTACCTCCCCACACCCCGAGTATCTCCGGGTTGCATATGAGACCGGGATCACGAGCGTTGTCCTGCCGGAGTTTGACTGCTGCATGCAGACAGGGCAGAACAATCCTCACCACTGCTACAGCGTAGGCGAGCATATTTTATACAGTATGACACAGACAGAGCCCGACCGATATCTTCGTCTGGCTATGCTGCTTCATGATATAGGCAAGCCCGGGTGTAAAACCACAGACGAAATGGGCGTGGATCACTTCCACGGGCATGCCGCCCTTGGCGAGGAGCTTTCAAAGCAGATTCTTCGCCGGCTGAAATTTGATAATGAGACGATACGTATCGTTTCGAAGCTCGTTCGCTATCACGACGAACGCTTTGAACCGACGAAGCGGAATGTGCGCCGGATGCTGAACCGAACAGGGCAGGAGCTTCTACCGTATCTGCTTGCGGTGCGCAGGGCAGATACCCTTGCACAGAGCGACTTTGAGCGGGAGCGTAAGATCCGGTGGATCTGTGAGGTGGAGGCTCTAGCCGACGAGATTGAGCGGGAGGGCGAGTGCCTGTCCTTAAAAACGCTCGCCGTCACGGGAAACGATCTGATTGCGGAAGGCTTTGCCCCCGGACCTTCGCTTGGCGCCATTTTGAACCGGCTCTTAGAGGATGTGCTGGACGAGCCGGAGCACAATACAAAGGAATATCTCCTAAAGCTTTCTCATAAGATAGGTTAGAAATAACCGAGGGGGAGATACAAGTGAATACGAATGCTGTCAGCTTATTGGAGCAGTATGATCTGGAAATCCGTGAAACCAGACGGGGTCGTGGTGCGATTATCTGCGATACGAAGCAGGGTCTGTTCCTGTTAAAGGAATACACGGGACCTGCAGGGAGGATCGCTTTTCAGGATAAAGTATTAAAACAGATCCGTGAGGAGGGCTTTGAACAGACCGAATCCATCCTGCCGGATAAGGAAGGAAACCTGCTCATAACAGGACCGGATCAGACGTGCTATGTCTGCAAATCCTACGTGGAGGGAAGAGAATGTGATCTTCGTGACAGGGAGGAGGTACTAAAGCTGACACAGCGTATGGCAAGACTTCATAACGCGATGCAGCTGCCCGGGACACAGCCCGGGGATCCGGTGCTTCCAACGGTGGCTGAGGAATTTGGCAAGAGAGACAGAGAGCTTCGCAAGGTGCGCAAGTTTCTAAAGAATAAGGGACAAAAGACCGAGTTCGAGCTCTTCCTGTCGCAAAGCTATGAGCCCTTCCTGGAGCAGGCTCATGAAATCACTGGCAGGGCGCAGGAGTTTCTGGGACAGCATTCTGAGAAGCAGCAGGATAAGGTGCATGTCTGCCATGGCGACATGCAGCATCACAACCTGATCCTTACGGGGAGGGGAGTATTTGTTCAGGGCTTCGAGAAATGTGCCGTGGGAAACCAGATGTGTGATCTCTACCGCTTCATGCGCAAGTACTTCGAGAAGAACGGCTGGTCCGCCGCCACCGCCCATCAGCTCATTGAGAATTACCAGAAGGAGCGAGCCCTGTCCGATGAGGATTTCATGCAGCTTTTTCTTAGATTTGCCTATCCGGAGAAATTCTGGAAGATTGTAAATTTCTATTTTAATAAAGCAAAGAGCTGGATTCCGGGATACAGTGCGAGCAAGCTACAGGCTGTGCTTTCTCAGGAATCCGATAAACAACAATTTTTGAGGGAATTTGAAAGATACCTATGAGAAAATTTGGAAGCTTTATCTTCATCATCACAGTCATCGCAGCCCTGGCCGTCGGCGTCTATGCGGCCGGGGAGCTTGGTCTGCTGCCGTCCTTTTTAAACACAGCGACAAGGACACAGGAGAGTGAGCCTGTAAAGACACAGGAAAGCTTTTCCGGAAAAACCATCGCCTCGATCTCGGATGCCTATGACTCTCTCGACGAGGCGGCGGTGGTGCTGACGATCGATGAGGAAGCAAAGACTGTCACTCTGCAGAACATGCAGGTGGACCGAAGCTACACCCTGGATTACAGCCGTGCCACGAGGATTCTGGACCGGCATGGCAATGCGCTTTCCATGGCGCAGATAAAAAGCGGGGATGTAGTGGAGGTTACCTTTCTAAAATCGAATAAGAAGCTGAATACCCTGGCACTTAGCAGTAAGGATGCCTGGAGTGTGGAAAACACCTCGGAGTATCGGATTGACCGCAACACGAAGACCATGACGATCGGAAAGGATTCCTACCGCATCGAGGAAAAGGCGCTGCTATTCTCCATGGGACAAAGAATCGACTGGATGGATATTCATTCAGCAGATGTACTCACGATTCATGGAATAGGACAGGAGATCTACAGCATCATTGTCGAAAAAGGGCATGGATACCTTCGCCTGTCCGGAGATGAGTATTTTGTCGGAGGCTGGATCGAGATCGGGGACGGAACGATCTGCCCGATCACAAAGGACATGCTGTTGACCGTCCCCGAGGGAAAGCACCAGGTATCCGTGTCAAAGGGTGTCAACAGCGCAGTGAGAACAGTGGAGATTACCCGCGGAAAGGAAACCGTTCTGGATCTGTCGGATGTCGAGATCGAGCAGACCAAGTATGGGCGGATCCTGTTCAGCGTGACACCGGGCAACGCCGCCGTCTACGTGGACGGAGAGCGCGTGGACATCTCGGCGCCGATCGAGCTTGAATACGGTGTGCACCAGATGATTGCCGGTGCAGACGGCTACGATACGATGACAAGATATATCCGTGTCGGGGAGGAAATGGCGAGTCTGGATATCCGGCTGGAGAAGAAAAAGGAAGCAACCGTAAGCGGCAATGACGCCGGTGCGTCAGAGCAGGAGCAGACCGAAGAGAAGAAGGAGGACACCACGACGATCGACACACGGCAGGAGAGCGGCTATCGCGTGTATGTCACAGGTCCGGAGGCAGTAGAGCTCTATGTGGATGGCACCTACATCGGACTGACGCCGGTCGATTTTGCCAAGGAAGAGGGAACACATGTCATCACGCTGCGCCAAAACGGCTTCGAGCCGCGCAGCTACACGATTCAGGTAGATAACGAGCAGAAGGATATCAGTTATTCCTTTGCGGAGCTTGAAACAGAGAAAAAGCCGTAAATGCAAGGAAAAATCTTGACAGAGCCTTAGAAAACCGCTATAAATAGTTATAGACGTTTCATTAACAAACGTAAAATATTTAACTCATAATAGAGGAGGAGTTCGAGATGAACAAAACAGAGTTAGTAGCAGCTATGGCTGATCAGGCTGGATTATCTAAGAAGGATGCAGAGAAGGCATTAAAGGCTTTCACTGATGTTGTTGCAGACGAGTTAAAAAAAGGCGGTAAGGTTCAGTTAGTTGGCTTTGGTACCTTCGAGGTATCCGAGAGAGCAGCTAGAGAGGGTAGAAATCCTCAGAGCGGCGAGGTTATGAAGATTGCAGCCTCCAAGGCTCCTAAGTTCAAAGCTGGTAAGGCTTTAAAGGATTCCCTTAACTAATCGGTTGAGATAAAGAGAACCTGGAAACAGGTTCTCTTTTTTTTAAGGAAAGGACTTCTATGAGACTAGATAAATATTTGAAGGTGTCGCGCCTGATCAAGCGCCGCACCGTGGCAAACGAGGCATGCGACAGCGGTCGTGTCCAGATCAACGGCAAGCCGGCAAAGGCATCCGCAAATGTGAAGCAGGGAGACATTATCACGATTCAGTTTGGCAATAAGGATGTGAGCGTGGAGGTGCTTGACGTACAGGAGACCGTCCGCAAGGAAGAAGCGAAAGAGATGTACAAATACATTTAGGGAATGAAACAAAAAGCCCCCGCATAGACTCTATTAGGAAAAATACCATGAGGCGGAATGGAGGGCTTTTAATGGAAGATCTAAGTGGTGCAGTGCGCAGGACACATAAGCTTACGTTAAGCAACCGCAAAAACATCAGCGTGAGCGGCGTGGTGGATGTGCTCAGCTTTGATGTCAATGAGGTTCTTTTGGAGACGGATCAGGGCATGCTGATGGTGAAGGGAACGGATCTGCATGTGAGCCGCTTAACCTTAGAGAAGGGTGAGGTGGATGTGGAGGGCAATATTGACTCGCTGACCTATTCCGAGAACACAAGCTACGGCGAGCGGGCAGAGGGACTTCTTAAGAAGCTGTTCCGCTAGGATGAGCCAGAATATCCTTGTTGAGCTGCGGTTTCTCCTCTATGCTATCGGGTTTGGTGCGATTGTCACAGCCGTCTATGATATCTTCCGGATACTGCGCAGGGTTTTTCCCCATAAGAATCTGTTTGTCTCGCTGGAGGATCTGATCTTCTGGATAGCGATGGCGATCAGTGTGTTCTATCTTCTCAACGCCGAGAGCGATGGAAGACTGCGCTGGTTCTTCGTGGCAGGCGCTGCGCTCGGGATGACTGTGTACCGGCTCACCATAAGCCGCCTGATCGTTCCCGCAGGAGTGACCGTAGTTCGTTTTGTCCTAAAGCCCCTGCTTTTTTGTGGAAAAAAGCTGTGCAACACCGGGCATCGCGGGCTTGCCCGCTCAAAAAAGAAGTTGACGGTCTGGTGGAAAGTGCTTAGAATGATATTATGTAAACAATAGTTTTCAACATGATCTGGTGAGGACGCATGGGAAGAAGTAAAGTGGCATACCGCCGCAGAAAGCCGCAGAACAGAATGAGTATGATGCTTGTCAGTCTGGTCGTTCTGATTCTGGCGGGAGTCGTGGCAGTAAAAAGTGCACAATTGCAGCAGAAGAAAGAGATTTATGAGGCGCGGCAGAAGGAGCTTGAGGCGCAGATTGCCGACGAGGAGCTTCGCGCGGAGGAAATCGAGGAATATAGAAAATATACCCAGACGAAGAAGTATGTGGAGGAAGTAGCGAAGGATAAGCTTGGTCTGGTATATGAGGATGAGATCGTTTTTAAAGAAGAGTAGTTTTCATTCCGACATTTTTCTCCTCCATCTTATCGTATAATGCCACCAATGATTCATTGGAAGGCAGGTAGTTAGGATGAGAATAAGATATGATGACGAGACACAGGTGATGCTGTTGCCGGATTACGGACGAAAGAAGCTGCTAGGATACGCAGACACGTTCCGCGAGCTGGCACATGCCTATGAGGAGGAGGAAACGCAGCCCGGGGTTCTGCTTGCGGCAGACCGAAGGGAGCAATATGTAAGACAGGTTGAGAGGGACAACAGGCAGGTACTCTCAAAGCAGCTATTGCAGCTTGCCGGGATCATGACCGATGTCGCGGACGAGACCTATGGTATCCTTACCTTTCCCGAGAAGAAGAGACGATTGCTTGTCAAAACTCTTCGCCTCGAGGGAGTCGATGTGGAAAGTGTACACCGCATCCGGTTAAACAGTGAGGGAGACAGGGTGGACAAGCTCTGTCTTACAATGCGCATGGAGAAGGGGGATGCCCTGTCCTGCGATGATGTGGCAGGCATGCTTTCCGTGATATTGAACTCCAGATATCTGTCCACGGCGGACAGTCCTTTTTTTCTGGGGCGGGAGTATGAGGATTTCTATTTTGTGGAGGAGAGCCGTTACCATTCCATGACGGGAGCCGTGCGTGCGCCAAAGGACACCGAGAAGACCTCCGGTGACAATTTCTTTCTCGAGGACAACGGGGAGGGAATGCTACATATGGTGCTGTCGGACGGCATGGGCTCGGGCGAGGAGGCCTGCAGGGACAGCAGTCTGGTTACCGATACCATGGAGGGACTGCTTCGCGCCGGATTTGATGGCGCGGGAGCCATTGCAATGGTAAACCATATCTTCTACTGCGGTGCCGGTGGATGGAACATCGCTACGTTAGATTACTGCCAGATTAATCTTTATACGGGAGTTGCCTGCTTCTATAAGGCTGGCTGTGCCGCCTCCTACATCAAGAGAGGCCGCATGGTGGAGCAGATTTCTTCCCAGAATCTGCCGCTTGGCGCGATTTCGCATCAGGATATCGAACCAGAGGAACGGGATCTTTTAGCGGGTGATTATGTGATCCTTGTCTCGGACGGTGTACTTGACAGCTTCTCCCAGGGAATCGGAGAGGACATGCTGGTGGAGGCGATCAGCCAGATGGATCTGACCGGACCCGGAGAGATGGCAAATTATCTGTTGAATTACTGTCTGCGACAGGCAAAAGGACACATCCGGGATGATCTTACGATTCTTGTGGCGGGAATCTGGGATTAGGAGGCAGAGCGTATTTTATTCCATGGATAGTTTTGAGAGAAAAGTACAGGAATACATGCAGGAGCATGAAATGCTGACCCAGGGCGACACGATCGTCCTGGGTGTTTCTGGTGGAGCGGACAGCGTCGCACTGCTGCTTGTGTTCTGTGAGCTTAGGCCGCTCTATGACCTTGCGCTTAAGGTCGTGCATGTACACCACGGCATCCGCGCCGAGGCCGACGGAGATGCCGACTACGTGAGAGACCTTTGTGGGAAGCTCGATGTTCCCTTTACCCTTGTATACAAGAATATCCCGGAAATGGTAAAGCAACAGGGCAGATCCGGGGAGGAGCTTGGCAGGCAGGTGCGTTACGAGGCCTTCCGACAGGCGCTTGGGGATTGCAGGGGCTCTATCGCAGTGGCACACCACCAGTCAGACCAGGCAGAGACCGTGCTTCACAACCTGCTTCGCGGAACCGGACTTGCCGGACTAAAGGGCATGGTGCCGCGAAAGGATGGTGTCATTCGCCCCTTTCTTGGCGTGACGAGACAGGAGCTTGAGCAATACCTCGAAAGAAAAAAGATTCCATACCGGACCGATGCCACGAACCTGACAGACGACTATACGAGAAATCGGATCAGACACCATCTGCTTGGCTATGCGACGGCGCAGATCAATGACCGGGCGACAGAGCATATTGCCCTGGCCGCCGAGCATGTGAGGCAGGCGTGTGAATATCTGGACAGACAGCTGGAGGAAGCAAAAGCGCACTGCGTGCTGACAAAAGAGCCTCTGACGATTGATCTTGACCGTTTTTGGACACTGGATCCCTTTTTGCAAAGGCAGCTGATCTTGTCCTGCGTGGACAGGGATTTTGAGGCGAAGCACCTTGCTCTTGTATTCGAGCTGCT
>CALZEZ010000049.1 GCA_945643825.1 uncultured Lachnospiraceae bacterium | reverse complement strand
CGACATTCCGAGGGAGAACTGGTTCCTAAATTACGTGCTCCCGATCCTGATTGTTGTGATAGTAGGTGTGTTTGTCTTTGCCATGATCACCGCGCCAAACGCCGGTGGCGGAAACGGCGGCAAGATGATGAATTTCGGCAAGAGCCGTGCAAAGATGTCCCTCGGTGACAACAAGGTGACGCTTAAGGATGTCGCCGGACTCAAGGAGGAGAAGGAGGAGCTTGAGGAGATCGTAGAGTTTCTCAAAAACCCTGCCAAATTCACAAAGGTTGGCGCGAGAATCCCGAAGGGCGTTTTGCTCGAGGGTCCTCCCGGAACCGGTAAAACCCTGCTTGCCAAGGCGATTGCAGGGGAGGCGAGTGTGCCCTTTTTCAGCATCTCCGGCTCAGACTTTGTCGAGATGTTTGTCGGTGTCGGCGCATCGAGAGTGCGCGACCTCTTTGCGGAGGCGAAGCGCCATGCACCCTGTATTATCTTCATCGATGAGATCGACGCAGTCGCAAGACGCCGTGGAACCGGTATGGGCGGCGGCCACGATGAGCGTGAGCAGACCTTAAACCAGATGCTTGTTGAGATGGACGGCTTCGGTGTCAACGAGGGAATCATCGTCATGGCAGCGACCAACCGCGTGGATATTCTTGATCCGGCGATCCTTCGCCCGGGTCGTTTTGACCGCAAGATTGCGGTATCGCCCCCGGATATCGGCGGCAGACAGGATATTTTAAAGGTTCACGCCCAGAACAAGCCCCTCGCAGAGGATGTCGACCTTGAGCAGATTGCTCAGACCACAGCCGGCTTTACCGGAGCGGATCTGGAGAACCTCTTAAACGAGGCAGCCATCAATGCGGCTATGGAGGACCGTGGGTATGTCATGCAGTCCGACATCAAGCAGGCATTTATAAAGGTTGGAATCGGTGCGGAGAAGAAGAGCCGCATCATCTCCGATAAGGAGAAGCGAATCACCGCCTACCACGAGGCAGGACATGCGATTCTGTTCCATGTGCTCCCGGATGTCGGACCGGTCTACACCGTGTCCATTATCCCGACCGGAGTCGGCGCGGCAGGCTATACGATGCCTCTTCCTGAGAAGGACGAGATGTTCCAGACCAAGGGACGCATGCTGCAGGATATCATGGTATCCCTGGGAGGACGTATTGCTGAGGAGATCATCTTTGACGATATCACGACGGGAGCCTCCAGTGACATTAAGCACGCGACCAAGGTAGCGAGACTCATGATCACCCGGTATGGTATGTCAGAGAATGTAGGAGTCGTATGCTACGACGATGACGAGGAAGTGTTTATCGGACGCGATCTGGCGCACCCGAAGTCTCATTCAGAGGTCATTCAGGGACAGATCGACGAGGAGGTCAAGAAGATCATCGACGAATGCTATGCGAAGGCAAAGGAAATCATTCTGCGCAATAAGGAAGTCCTTGAAAGCTGCGCGAAGCTCCTTCTGGAGAAGGAAAAGATTACCAGAGAGGAGTTCGAAGAACTCTTTCCGGCAGAAGGTTGTGCAATTTAGACAAAAAAGACGATTTGATTTTGTAATATTTGTGAATCGTTGGCATTTACCAAAAAGGCGGGTACTGGTATTATACTACTTGTAACCCCCCAATACATTATATAGTTTTTTGCTATACCCCATAAGAAAGAAATACCTTCTCTAAAAAAGACAGTAATTTGTTTACTGTCTTTTTTACTGTCTGTCCAAAGATATTGAGAAATTGATAGGAAAATGGTAAAATGTAGGGTATCTACGAAAGGGGATTACAGGATGAAGAAAAAATGGAAGATTGGTATACGACAAAAGATAACCGTATGCTTTATAGTTCCGATTCTGTTTATGATTCTGATAGGAATTGTTTCCTATAATAACGCGAAGAGTGGATAAAATCAGAAATTTGAGGAATCGACTACACAGACGGTCAACATGGCAGTCGACTATCTGGATGTTGACTGCACTTTTGTCAAGTCAGAGGGAATGAGCTATGCGTTTGACAAAAATCTGGAGAAGCATTTCCTCGGAATGACTAATTCGCTAAGCCCGGTTGACCAGGTAAACAATTATACAGCACTTCGTTCCTCGATTGTGGCAGCCCTGAGCAACAACTCGGTTTTGAACAATGTACACTTTGTCACAATGGAAGGAATTCCCATGATTACTTCGGCCACCGCGGACAAGCATGATGGTATCTATAAGGCATACAAGGAAGAAGCGATGTCTATGTCTGAGGACGGCCGTACAGTGCCGAACTGGGTCGACAGTCATCCGCTATTGGATGAGGAGCTGGGCTTAAAGGCGGAGGATACCTTTATCAGCTATCAGATGCCAAACTCCAACTATACCGGATATATCGTTGTGGATGTGAAGCGCCAGGCAATCGAAGAGATCCTTAACGGGATGAACTTCGGCGAGGGCAGCCTGGTTGCCTTTGTCACCAGGCAGGGCAAAGAGTTAATAAGCGAGAATACGAAGGATGGAAGCGTGATAGCCCTTGCAGAGCAACCGGTTTTCACGGGCTGTGATTTCTATACAGACAGCCGTGCATCCGAGGAATTAAGCGGTTCGAAAAATGTTAAGTACAACGGAGGAGATTATCTGTATCTCTACAGCACCAGTGAGATAACCGGGGTGATGCTGTGTGCGCTGATCCCTCTTAGGATTGTGACCGGACAGGCGGAGTCGATCAAGATGGTCACGATCACCTTAGTCATTCTTGCTACTGTGATTGCGATGGTGATCGGCTATTTCATTTCCTTTGGCATACAGAGAAATATGAAAAATATCTCCGGCAAGCTTGACGAGGTGGCAAATGGAGACCTCACGGTCGCTGTCAGAGCCTACGGCAATGATGAATTTCAGACACTTGCAAGTGCAGCCTCGAACATGATTCAAAATAACCGGAGGCTGATCGCCAGACTGGGCGGCACTGCGGACGGACTCGAGAGCCTTGCCATGGAGGTGGACGATGTGTCGGATCACATCAACCATTACTCGACAGACATCGTGGGAGCCATTGAAGAGATTAATACCGGTATGACAAAGCAGGCGGAGCATGCACAGGAATGTGTGGTAAAGACCAATGTGCTATCCGGAAAGATCGAGAATATCAACCGGATGGTCGAGACCGTTCAGGAGCTTGCCGGTAAGACCGAGAATATGATCAGTCAGGGAACCGAGATTGTGGAGCTTTTGGGCAAACGTGCAGACATGACCAACAATCTCACCGAACAGGTCGGAAGCAGCATACATATGTTAAAAGAGGAGTCGGAATCCATCAATGAGTTTGTGGCAACGATAAACAGCATCTCGGAGCAGACAAACCTCCTGTCCTTAAATGCGTCGATTGAGGCAGCGCGTGCCGGAGAAGCCGGTCGCGGCTTTGCAGTGGTAGCTGAGGAGATCAGAAAGCTTGCGGATGATTCCAGAGTGGCGGCTGGAGAAATCCGTACCAAGGTGGACTCCATAGGACAAAAAACCGAAGAAGCTGTCGAGAGCGCACGACAGGCAGAGCAGATGGTAGTACAGCAGACCGAGGCGGTAGAAGAGGTGACGAAGCTCTTTATGCAGATGAATGAGCAAATGCAGCTACTCTTTGTGGATGTGCAGGAGATTGCGAAGAATGCCAACGACACCGATGAGGACAGAAGCGATACCTTAGCGGCAGTGGAGAACATCTCGGCAATCATTGAGGAGACGGCAAGCAACCTGACTATGGTCAATGATATGGTGACCAAATTGCAGGATAATGCAAATCGTCTGAAGCAGACCTCCGAAAACCTGGATAAGGACATGAATAATCTTAAGAATGAAATGGTAGCATTTAAAGTAGAATAAATAGAAATAACAGGCGTGGTTAGAACTATGAATTTTGAGCGATACAGCAAGGCAGAACGAGACCAGCAGTATATTTCCGGAATGCGTCCGGTCTTTAAGAAACAGGCCGTGTTCTGTGACATGACAGAGGACTATGTACGTCCGGCGCAGCCCGCCCTGTACGGAGAGGTTACGCTTCGTATCCGGACGGCACACAACAATGTCGATAAAGTTTTTCTTATGGCAAATGACAAGCGTTACCTGATGAATAAGGATGTTCAGGTGGGCGAGTTCGATTATTATGCATATACCCTCCAGCTCGATGAGGAGACGGTTGCATACTACTTCGAGATACAGGCAGGTGCCGTAAAATGCTTCTATGATGAGCGCGGAGTCGTAAAGCAGGTGGATCCGTATTACAATTTCCGGGTGATTCCCGGCTTTGTGACCCCCGACTGGGCAAAGGGAGCCGTCATCTATCAGATCTACGTGGATCGGTTTTGCAACGGTGACCCGACCAATGATGTACTGGACAATGAGTACCATTATATTGGCGGGCATTCCGCGAGAGTGACAGACTGGAATAAATATCCCGCCCAGATGGGCGTGCGTGAATTTTACGGCGGAGATTTACAGGGTGTTCTGGATAAGTTAGACTATCTGCAGGAGCTGGGAGTCGAGGTCATCTACTTTAATCCGCTTTTCGTCTCACCGTCTAACCACAAGTACGACATTCAGGACTATGATTACATCGACCCTCATTTTGGAAAAATTGTCATGAATGAGGGCAAGGTTTTGCAGGACTGGGAGGCAGAAAACCGCTTTTCCACCAGATACATCAACCGGGTGACCAACAAGGAAAATCTTGAAGCCACTAATGCATTCTTTATTCAGGTCGTGGAGGAGATTCACAAACGCGGCATGAAGGTCATCCTCGACGGCGTGTTCAACCATTGCGGCTCCTTTAACAAATGGATGGACAGAGAGCGCATCTACGAGGACGTGGAGGGCTATGAAAAGGGTGCCTATGTGGACAGAAACAGCCCGTATCACTCCTACTTCCAGTTTTTTGATGACAATTTTCCCTACAATCCGCACTATGACGGCTGGTGGGGTCATGACACGCTTCCGAAGCTTAATTACGAGGGCTCGCGACAGCTCTACGATTACATTATGAAGATAGCGGCCAAATGGGTATCGCCGCCGTACAACTGTGACGGCTGGAGACTCGATGTGGCAGCAGACCTGGGACACTCCCCGGAGTTTAACCATAAGTTCTGGAAGGACTTTCGCAGTACGGTCAAGCGCGCCAACCACAATGCAATCATTCTGGCAGAGCACTACGGAGATCCGAGAGCCTGGCTTAGCGGCAGGGAATGGGACAGTGTCATGAACTATGACAATTTCATGGAGCCGGTTACCTGGTTTCTCACAGGCATGCAGAAGCACAGCGATGATTACAGACAGGATCTGCTTGGCAATGCAGGAGCCTTCTGGGGCTCTATCCTGCACAGCGGAACGGCGTTTACCTATCCGTCTACCATGGTGGCGATGAATCAGCTGTCCAACCACGACCATTCGAGGTTTTTGACGCGTACCAATCACAAGGTAGGACGAAGCAATACATTAGGACCGGAGGCGGCAAACGAGGGAGTAAACAAGGCAGTCATGAGAGAGGCAGTCGTGATGCAGATGACCTGGCCGGGTGCACCGACGATCTACTATGGCGATGAAGCCGGTGTCTGTGGCTTCACCGACCCCGATAACCGCAGAACCTATCCGTGGGGACATGAGGATCAGGAGCTGATCGACTTTCATAAAGAGATCATCCGCATTCATAAGGCGCACAGAGAGCTCAAGGACGGCTCGATCCGCGGCATCTACGAGGAATACAATGTGCTCGTCTATGCCAGATTCCATGTCGAGGAGCAGACGGTTGTATGCGTGAATAACAATGATCACCCTGTTACCGTGCAGTTTCATGTGTGGGAGGTCGGGATTCCCAAGGAAGCTGTTCTGACACAGATTTTCAGGACCGATGAAAATGGTTACAGTACAGAACAGAGCGAGCTTCCTGTGATTGCAGGCAAGCTTGAGGTGACGATTCCGAAGACCGGAACCCTGATTTTAAAGCACTTTGAGGAAGCGTAAGGGGCAACGATTATGAGAAAGAAGCTGCTTTCCTATCCGGAGGCTTATCGAAATAACACGAAGGGCTATAGCAGGGCGGATGCCCTCTATGCCCTTGTTTTGTATGCATTGCTGATGCTTTTATTCTGGGGACTCGGACTCTGGTTTCGCCTGCTTGGAGACTCCCTGACGGCAGAGATTGTCTATCTGGGAGAGGGTCTGGTGTCCGCTTTGCTTTTTGCAGCCGTACTTATTCTGTGCCGCACCAGAGGGCAGAGAGCGGCTTCGCTCGGGCTTGGGAGAGAGCAGCTTCTTGCATCGATAAAGGGAGCCTGTGGCGTGCTGACCCTTGTGATTGCAATTGTGGCGGTCAGCTTTTTGCTGGGGGCGAGACTTAGCTGCAGCTTTGGGCACAGTCTGGAGCGTTTTTTGTATTATCTGATTCTGATTGCCGGCACAGAGGAATTTTTCTTCCGAGCCTATCTTGGCACGAGGTTTTACGGAGCATTCGGTGCAAGATGGTGGTCGATTGTGATTCCGGCCATCCTCTTTTCCCTGTTACATATTCCGTTCCAGGCGGCTTTCTGCGGCATCCCATTTGGCGAGTACATCGGCATGGTGTGGGGGCAGCTGCTTTTCACGTTTTTCTTTCATATCGTCATGCAGTGGTGCTATGCCAGGGAAGAGAGTCTTCTTGTTCCGGTTCTCATCCATGCCTTTTGGAATTTTCTTCCGGAGGTGCTGTTTTTTTCATAAAAGACGAATTCAAAATAGCGTTTATGAAAAAGATATCTATCCGGTGCTCACAAGAGAGCATGTTCCTTTTACCAGGCATATGCAGCCCGGAATCCATAAGGTAGAGATAACGATTACCGAGACACATGAGAACGACGTGGTTCCGTTTTATCTTGTATCCGTGATCGGTTCGAACTAAGTTTTGGAGTGCGGATAGTACCCCATGATAATAGGAGATGACATAGAAAGGACATAAGGTTATGTTTCGCGATGATTTTGTCTGGGGTGTTGCAAGCAGCGCCTATCAGATTGAGGGAAGAGAAGAAGGCGATGGTGCCGGAAAGAACATCTGGGATACCTTTTCCGAGGAAGGAAGAATCTTAGATGGGAGAGATGCAAGGGTAGCCTGTGATCATATGCACAGATATAAGGAAGACTATGCGCTCATGGGCATGCTTGGAATCAAGGCATACCGCTTTTCCATGAGCTGGGCGAGAATCCTGCCCGAGGGCACAGGAAAGGTCAATGAAAAGGCGATCGCGATGTACCGTGATATGATTCTTGAGATGAAGAAAAATGGTATCGAGCCTTTTATTACCATGTACCATTGGGAATTTCCGCAGGCCCTGCAGGATAAAGGCGGCTGGCTGAACGAAGAGGTGATCGAGTGGTTTGGAGAGTATGCCAGAGTCGTAGCCGAGAATTTCTCGGATATCTGCGAGTATTTTATCACCTTAAACGAGCCGGAATGCTTTGTCGGAATCGGACATTTGAGTGGACTTCATGCACCCGGTAAGAAGCTTCCCTACAAGGATGTTTTTCAGATTGCACACAATGCACTCCGCGCACACGGGCAGGCAGTCATAAATTTGAGAAAATATGCATCCCGACCGATTAAGATCGGATATGCACCGACCTGTGGCATGGCGTATCCTGCGACGAATAAGCCGGAGGATATTGAAGCGGCAAGAAAGACTTTGTTTGGCTTTTATCAGCCGATGGATAACTGGACCTGGAACGTGGCATGGTTCAATGATCCTGTGTTTCTTGGCCGATACCCCGAGGAGGGACTTAAAAAATTCGCAGAATATCTTCCGGAAATCACCGAAGAGGATATGAAGCTGATCTCCCAGCCGCTTGATTTCATGGGGCAGAATATCTATAACGGCTATATGATGCGCCAGGGAGCAGACGGGGAGCCGGAGTATGTGGACAGACCTGTCGGGTCGCCCAAAACAGCAGCAAACTGGCCGGTAACACCCGGGTGCTTTTACTGGGGTGTGAAGTTTCTCTATGACAGATATAAGCTTCCTCTGTATATCACAGAGAACGGTATGTCCTGCCATGATGATGTCTCATTAGATGGCAGGGTACATGACCCGAACCGGCAGAATTTTCTGGACTTATATATTTCC
>CALZEZ010000048.1 GCA_945643825.1 uncultured Lachnospiraceae bacterium | reverse complement strand
GACACAGGGAGATCTTCTGACCGGACGAAAATGTATCAATCATGTCTATGTTGTAAATAAGGATCTCTTGATAGAAGCATATCAGAGTCCCTCAAACACGGAACGCATCGCAGGGATTCTATCCAAATTTCACGACAAGGTGGAGACAGAGTTTCCGGACATCCGCCTGCAGCTTGCGTTAGTTCCGACAGCGGTAACCATCTATGAGGATATGCTTCCCGCATACGCCCCTTCCTCCGACCAGGTGGACACCATTTCAAGACTCATCGAAGGAACCGGCATCGCTGCTGTTGACGTTACAGATGCGCTTTCGAAACACCGTGATGAGGAATACCTCTATTATCGCACCGATCACCACTGGACAACGACGGGGGCTTACTATGCTTATGAGGCCTACTGCGAGGCAAGTGACCTGACTCCGGTAGCCTTAGACGCACTGGATAGCAGAATCGTGACCGAGCAATTCTACGGAACACTCTATTCCAAGGTTCGCAATTATGGTATGAAGGGAGATTCTATCACTCTTTATGAAAATCCTGCTGCCAGACTCACCGTCAACTATATCGATACCGGTATCGTTACGGATACCCTCTACAATCCGGATTATCTGGACAAAAAGGATAAGTACTCTCTTTTTCTGGACAATCTGCACTCCTTAATCGAAATCACGAATGAAAATGCCGACACCGACAGAGAGCTTGTTCTTGTCAAGGACAGCTACGCCAATTCCATGGTTCCGTTTCTTGTGCAGAACTTTAAGAAAATCTATGTCTTCGATACGAGAAGCTATAAAAAAGGAGTCGTTCCCTTTTTGCAAGAACACGACTCCGTCACAGATATTTTATTGCTTTACAATATGAACACCATCGACTCCGACACCGGAATCTACGGCATCTACTAGACCGGCTCTTTCTCTCTTCCACAGGAAAGCACGGTAAGCAGCGCTCCCAATGCAATACAAAAATCAGAGAGATTGAAAATGATCTTGTTTAGGAGCGGAACCTTGGGAAGCTCCAAATAATCCACGACATACTTCTTCGTCAGTCTGTCATAGGTATTGCTGAAGGCTCCACCGAGCATAAGCGCCAGCCCGGTTTTCAACAGGCTGCTGCCATGTCTGGTAAGCGTCAGGACAAAGAGAACCGTCGTGACAATGAACAGACCGACTGAGAGCGTGCGGACAAGCCATGGTCTGCCCTGTCCCAGGTTATAGAAGCCGCCATGATTATGGTACTTCCAGAGTGCAATGCGCTCCTTCCAGTACAGCTTTCTTCTCCCCAGTCTCTTATAGTTATCCGCCCATCTTTTAAGAAAAAAGTCAACACCGAAAATCAATCCGGCAAGTCCTGCGTAACGCATATCGTCTCCTCACCCTCTATCGGCTCACCTACTATCTCCACAGGAGGAACATAGTTAAAATCCGGATATTCATTAAACATACTGTCCGGTGTCAGATAAAAATTCATCGTACCGCACCACGCCGGTCCCACCTGTCCGTCCAGGTTCCAGACATTGATCAGCGCTCTGGTTCGATCTGCAAATTGCGCAGACTCCTTGTACTTGGCTTCAATCGCCTGCTCCCAGGACATCGTGCGAAGCAGTGTCGTATCCCAGAGATACGTCACGCTGTGTTTGCCGGATTTGTACTGATCCGGGTTTTCCATGGAACGAGCCGCAGTCAGAAAGCTAAGGGTACGATTCGGAGTCAGCCTCTCAACAATCTGATCCGGCAGCTGATCTGCCGTAAGTCCTGTGTAAAGATTGGTAACGCTGTAAATCTCCTTATCCTGATAGGCAATCACATCAAGTCTTGCGTTGCGGAAGGTCAGATTCACCCGGTTCTCCGGGGATACCGAATAAGTGGACAGAAAATAAGGGGCAAGCTCTGTCTTAAACAGGGTATCCTCAAAGATGACATTTGTTTCACCGCCATACTCTCCGATATTATCATGAAGGTAGATATCTCCGGCAGAGCCACGGGCAAGAAATTCACAGCCCTTGAAGGTCAGTGTAAATTCCCCGCGCAATCCTGCACCCACCGCATAATTGCAGTCCGACTTAAAAATACAATTCTCGAAGGTCAGCGTTCTGCCATAGGAATAACGGTTCTCAATATGTACCGCATAGCCGGTAAATGCTTCAAGCGGAATGACTCCCGCGTAGACGGCGGAAACATCCTGCACGATCTCTGTCCCAAGCTCCTCCACTGCCTTTACGCTGGTAGAGGTGGACCCAATCGGGGTCACATCGCCTCGATAGGCATAGATTGTCAGGTTACTTACCTTTCCTGCCGCAACCTCTAACGGTGGATTAAAATAGTCCTCACGGCAATTCTGTATTATACATAGTCTCGGATCGACTCCGACAAGCTGCAGCTCCTTATCCGCCATCTGAACCGATTCCTCATAGATTCCGGGGAAAATCCAGATGGTATCCCCCTCTTCTGCCTGCGCAACAGCCTCAGAAATCGTCGAAAACTGTCCGGTTCCGTCCTGGGCTACCATCCAGGTCTGTGGAAGCCTCTGCGTATCACCGGCATTATCCTTCTTCTTTGCTTCCGCGGCAAATGCCTGCCCCGGAAACAGTATTGTAACCGATAGAATCATTGCCAGACCACCGCAGATCCATCTGCTGCATCCTCTTAACATATCTAAGTTCTCCTTTGTCTTTCACGGGCATTTGTATCCCTATTGTCTGCATGTCTTTGCCCGCATAGGTATAGAATAGCAGAAAATCCCGCCGCTTACAATGCTTTCTGACAAGGTTGTAACTAGGATCCTGCAATAACGCGAAAGCTCCCCTCGATGTCCATCCTTCCATAGCCCCACTCGCGATTCGGGTAAAGCTCATCCCGTTCCCTCGCCGCTCCGCGGATAAAAATACTCTTGAGCTGCTTATTGCTGATGAGCGGAATATTTCCCTCCACGACTGCCCACTGCATAAACTGGGCTATCGTACCTGCAGCGAGTGCCGCAGCAATCCCTGAGCCCGTCATAGTCCCACGTCCGGTTGCAACAGCAACCCCAGGAGCTGAAAGCTGTGGATTTACGCCTCCGATTCTGGAATATCCGCGCCCTGAATTGATATAAAAGCTGTTGTTAATCGGATCATACGTTGATACGGATATCGTATTGACCGTCATCGCCGGCTCTGTCAGTGTTGTATACGGATTGGGTCTTAAGAAGGATACCGGAACATTGATGAATCCCTCGATTGGGAGCCACATGTGGAAAATTCCGATCTGCGGTGGCTCTACGGTAGTCACCTTCACCGTCCAGATACCAGGCGTAGGTGTCACGATGCGGAAAAAGATCAGCTCCTCTCCCGAGTTTCCTTCGCTTAACACACTGTCAATGGATATGCTGCTTCTCTCAAAGACAAACGAATAGTCCACATGTCTGCTCACCCCGTAACGAATCTGCGGGGTCTGCTCCCCTCCGGGCGTCTGTACCGATATGGTATAGACATCCGGCGCTGCTCCCCAAAGCTCTATGCAAAATCCAAGGCATCCCTCCGATACCCTGATCTCAACGCTTTCCGCAACATTTCGAAGGAAATCAGGCTGTCCGTAATCCTGTCTGATTAACTCCCCTCTGAAATGATGCGCAGCATTTCCCTCATTGCCTCCGCAAACCACGACTGCCATGCCTCTTTGTCTTGCCACATCGTCAAGATATTGTCCAAGCGGTGACTGGCCACTGTGGTCTCCCTGATTGGTTCCAATCCCGATACAGATCACCACCGGCCGATTTAGCTTACGAAGAAAGCGCTGCACATAAGCCACTGCGAGCATCACATCGTTCTCCTGAAAGGCTACGCTGTCCCCAGGCAGCAGATAAAACTCCCTAAGATATGGTTTGGCCTGCTTGAGCTTCACAACAACCAGCTCTGCGTCCGGCGCCGCCCCCGTAAACTCTCTGTTTCGGCCCGCCGCCACCCCGGCGAGCGCGCTGCCATGTCCATTCTCATCCCGGGAGGGAAGGACACTGTAAGGAGCCTGCTGCTGTAGAGCCTGATTGATCTCCTGCCTCGTATATTCCCTGCCATAGGAAAAGCCCTCCGGGGCAGGTCCCTCCTCCACATTCTGATCCCAGATTGCCAGGATTCTGCTCGTACCATCACTGTGGCGGAACAGCTCATCCGCATAGTTTATCCCGGTGTCAATGAAGGCAATCACGACATCTGTCCCTGTAAGTGAGAGCGGTGGACCGGCGACGCGGTAATTCCCGGTTTTCTCGAAGCCCTCCGTCCCCTCTGCCATCAGTCCGTAAACACCGGGAATCCGGCTGTAGCCTATGCTTGCAACCTCCATAGGGGCATTCCCCTGCCGCGGTTCATAGGCAATCCGCCACCTTCCATCTACTGTGTCGTAGCAGGCATTTTCTTCCGGCTGCTCTCTCTCATCATCCAGGATAAAATCCGCATAGTCATTCGAATACACTGCCTGTGTACACTGTGCCATAAAAAAACCTCATAAACTGCTATCCGTACAATTTATGAGGTCTGCATTACTTTAATACATTTTCTATCGCCTGCGTCAGCTCTGCCCGGCTGATCGGTTTAAGCAGATAGCCCTGCGGCTTATAGGCCAACACATCCTTAATCTTCTGCTGCGCTGTGATACCTGTTAAGAAAAGCACCGGCATATCCTTAAGCTGTTCGTGTGCCCGGATCTTCTCTAACACCTGCGCTCCACTCTCCCCCGGCATCTCGTAATCGAGAAGCACCAGATCCACCTTCTTGGACTCTAAAAAGCGCATCGCCACCTTGCCGTTGATCGCAGTCGCCACGTCGTAATCATCCGACAGATAGCTTTTTATCAGCTTCAGACAGTTGCTGTCATCATCGACGGTGAGAATTCTCTTCTTCTCCTGTGTCTCCTCACCAGCCTGCTCCTCCTGCTTTGCCAGCTTATTCTGGATCTCTCTTCGTTTGGAGAGCAGAGTTTCTTCCTGCACGGCCCGCTGTCTGGCATGCTCCTGTGCCTCCCGCATTGCCTCCTCGCGGCGCGCTCTCGCCTCCTCTTCCTCCTTCTGCTTTAGCTCTAGAAGCTGAAGCTCCCGGACCCTTGTGCTCTCCTCCTCCTTGATCACAGCCACGATCTCCTCTGCTGAAATCGGCTTCTTTAAAACCTTTTTCGCGAGCTCCATGGCAGAACGTTCGAAGGCATCACAATCAACCAGATCTCCGGTGATTATTACCTGAATATCCCGTTTACGGATCTTCTCCGCTACCGTCGGCAGCTTGTACAGGTTCTCCTGTGGTTCCTTAAACAGACAGAACAGAATGATATCCGGAACAAAGCTGCTCAGATGACTCTCCAGATCCACCCGATGAGTCGTACAGCTCTGACAATCCCAGTTACTGTCATGATGACTCAAAATCTCCTGTATGAGCGCTCTATTGTTTCCTGCTAATAAAACTTTGAGTTTCATAGTTATCCTCACTTATGAGCATGATTTTACATTGTTCCTCGCATCTCAATGAGTGGTGCTCCCTTTCCTTCTATATAATCCCTCGTGATCGTCACGCGACCGATGTTATCATCCTTTGGAATCTCGTACATGATATCTAACATGAATTCTTCGATTATGGCACGAAGCGCCCTTGCGCCTGTATCGCGCTCCAATGCTTTCTCGGCAATAGACTCAAGCGCATCCTCCGAGAAAACCAGATCCACCTCATCGAGTGCCAGCAGCTTCTGATACTGCTTTAGGATCGCATTTTTCGGCTCTTTTAAAATATCGATCAGCATGGACTTGTTAAGTCCTTCTAACGTGCAGATAATCGGAAGTCTGCCGATAAACTCCGGTATCATGCCGAATTTACGAATATCCTCGACAGTCACCTTCCGCAGGATATTTTTCTCCTTATCAAAAGCATCCTTCAGGGTTGCTCCGTATCCGATGGACGCTGTCTTCGTCAAACGCTGCTTGATAATCTCTTCGATGTCAGGAAAGGCGCCACCGCAGATAAAGAGGATATTTCTTGTATTGATCGTCGTTAGCGGTACCATGGCGTTTTTGCTGTTGGCGCCAACCGGAACCTCCACCTCGGCGCCCTCTAATAGCTTGAGCATTCCCTGCTGAACCGACTCGCCGCTCACATCGCGGGAGGTGGTGTTCTTCTTCTTCGCAATCTTATCAATCTCATCAATGAAGATGATGCCGCTCTCCGCACGTTCCACGTCGTTATCCGCCGCAGCAAGAAGCTTTGAAACCACGCTCTCGATATCATCTCCGATATAACCGGCTTCCGTCAGCGTCGTCGCATCCGCAATCGCAAGCGGAACATCTAACAGCTTCGCCAGTGTCTTGACCAGGTAGGTTTTACCGCTTCCGGTCGGTCCAAGCAGAAGAATGTTCGATTTCTCAATCTCAATGTCATCCATTGTGCCTGTCGCTACTCTCTTATAATGATTGTAAACGGCAACCGAAATGATTTTCTTGGCCTGTTCCTGACCGATTACATACTCATCGAGCTTCTCCTTCAGCTTGTGCGGAGCCGGAATATCCTTAAGCTCCAGTATCGGCTTTGAAGGCTCGCCCTTCTTTTTCTTCTTGATCTTTGTCCTGCCAAACATATCGCCCCCCTGCAAATCTGCAAGGTTGATGAAGCTGATATTGGGGAAGCCATGCCCCTTGGGCGTATCCGCAGAATCCTCACGTTCCTCTGTCCCATCCGGGGTATCTGTCGAGGTCGCCGTTATCTGCTGTTTCGCATCATCCTCTTCTGCTTCACTCGTATCCGGCTTGCCCATACCCGGCGTGAACATCTGTGAAACAAGATTAGGATTCATCATGGATGTGTAATCCATGTGTGACATCGCATCCATTGTTTTGCGCATGCAGTCATCGCAGACACACAGATTGCCCGGCATGTGAAACATTTTTCCGGCTTTACTCTCGGGTCTGCGGCACAGAAAACAAATCTCTTCGTATTCCTGCCCATCCTGTTTATTTTCATCAAAATCTGACATAAATATTTTTACCTTTCATTTGTCTACTATTACTATACTAAGGTTTGCTGCCTAAGGTCAAATCAATCTTAACATTTTCATAGCTGCTATCGCCCACCTTCATAACGGACAAGGTTACCACGTCACCTACCCGATAATACTCCAGCTCCTTTTTGAGCTGAGCCATGGAAACGATTTCTACCTCACCGATTCCTATAATGATATCTCCTTCTTTCAGACCGGCTGCCTCAGCAGCAGATTCATCCATAACCTGACTGATGTAGACACCAAGAGGCATGTTGTAGCTCGATGCCACCTCCTCCGAGATATTGACACCGGTGATTCCCATGTAACCGCGCTCCTCAGCCGGAACACGAATTCTGGTTTCACGACTCATCAGCTCATCCAGAATCGGCCGGGCTGCAGAAATCGGAATCGCATAGCCCATGCCCTCAATCCTGGTTCCGCCGATCTTATTGGAATTAATCCCAATCAGCTCCCCTCTCACGTTGAGAAGTGCACCCCCGGAATTGCCGGGATTGATCGCTGCATCCGTCTGTATAAAAGGACCGCTCATCGAGCCATCATAGGCCTCGAGCTGTCTGTTCAACGCACTGATAACACCGGTTGTCACCGATTGCCCATATCCGAGTGCATTGCCGATGGCAATGGCCGGTTCCCCGATTAACAGGGCATCCGAATCACCCATCTGTGCAATTGCAATAGCCTCCTTTGTCTCCGTATCAAGACTCGTCAGTGGAATCGCAATGACTGCGAGATCCATATTGACATCACAGCCCTTGACAACGGCCTCCAGCTGCTTGTCATTGACAAATGTGACGAGCAGAGAATCCGCCTGCT
Source organism: uncultured Lachnospiraceae bacterium (assembly GCA_945643825.1). GTDB lineage: Bacteria > Bacillota > Clostridia > Lachnospirales > Lachnospiraceae > UMGS2037. The sequence goes on along the minus strand of CALZEZ010000048.1, from coordinate 413 downwards.
CCACCACGTGGAAGTTCGTTGCGATGAGCAACTCCGTCTCATTCTCTCCAATAATGATCCCGGATCCGCTTGCCTGCGCCGGTTCAGAGATGGTCTTACCAAAGTAACTGGTCTGCTCGGTATAGACATTGATGATCGATACCATCGCCGGCATCACGTGCTCTACAATATCTGTGACATCCGTGACGACCGTTGTCACAATCTGCTGTTTTGTTTCATCCTCTGTCACCTGCGTTCTGGGGATCGATTCCTCCGGATCGGGTGGCAGCTTTGTCTCATCCGGCGCTGCTTCTTCCTCAACGGGCTCCGGCAGCTCTTCCATGTCAGGCTTTGCGGCAAAGGCTTCCTCCTCCGAGGCTTCGAGACCTGTTTCAGGTGCAAAATAGCCCCCGAATCCAAGCTCCTTCGCAATA
>CALZEZ010000047.1 GCA_945643825.1 uncultured Lachnospiraceae bacterium | reverse complement strand
GCGTTGTATTTTCAATAGTAAGACTGGCAAACTGTTCTTTTAACTATTCATTTTCCTTCAATAACTCTTTTACGCGTATTAACTCTTCTGTTCGGTCCGTCAGCTTTGTGGAAACACTGGTGATTCCTTTCTGAAAAGGAATAAAGAGATACCCCAGAGCAGTACCGGAAGTTCCAACGAATAAATTGGTGTTAAATGTAATTATAATCAGGAAAACACAGATTGCTGTTAAAATAAAAAGGAGATATTTACTTGAAAAAGTAAATTTCTCTCCTTTTTTCTTTATGATTGGACTCATTTATTCATCCCTTCAATCGAATATGCTACAGATCTGTAATTCTCGTCCTTGATAATACGGGAAAGACCAAGAGCAACTGTGGTAAGAGGATTTTCGGCAACGTTAACCTTTAGTCCAGTTCCATTAGCAATCATCTCAGCCAGATTGCTTACACTTGAGGCTCCACCGGTCAGATAGATACCATTGCGGTAAATATCGGCACCAAGCTCAGGCGGGGTGCGTTCCAGAATCACCTTGATGTTATCAACAATGGTGGAATAATTCTCCAACAGAGATTCTCTGACCAGCTTGGTAGGGATAGCTCTTTCGACAGGAAGACCTGTGACAATATCTCTTCCATAGACAATTGCATCAGCTCCGTCTTCCTCAAGCTTTCGTAAATTAATCTTGACCTGTTCAGCTGTCTTTCCACCGATGATGAGTGCAAATTCCTTGCGGACAGCACTTCGGATGACTTCATCAAATTTCATTCCACCAACCTTAATCAGCTTACTGAGAACGATTCCCCCAAGGGACAGGATTGAAATCTCGGTTGTGTCATACCCGACGTTTACGATTAAAATTCCCTGAGAGTTTTTTACATCAATATTACAGCCCAGTCCGTCTGCGACTGCCTTATCTACAATCATGATATTTCTTGCTTTAATGTTTGCTTCCTTTATCACATCATAAAAGGCTCTCTTTTCAACCTGTGTAATATCCCAGGGAACCGTAATGAAATAGTCGGCTGGACGAATATTATTTTTTGTGATATCAGCGATAAAATATTTCACAAGCGTTTCCATGTTGCGAATATCCGCTATGACACCATTGCAAAGAGGATAAGAAATATGGATGTTTGCGGGAGCCTTCTCATACATTTCAAATGCAGAATCACCATATGCAAATAAATTGGATTTATTCTCTATGGCAATCATATTCTTCTCAACCTTAATGTTATCATCTGCGCGGCTGTAGATTTTAATATTATTTGTACCCAGATCGATACCAAAAGCATTAGTAGTCAAAATAGATACCCCTTTCTTATATGCATTTTGATTCCTTAAAGCTTGTATAACATTGATCACCGATAATAATATGATCAAGTAATGGAATACGCAACAGCTCACCGGCTGCCATAAGCTGTTTTGTCAGTTCATAATCAGCCTTACTTGGTGTCGGGTCACCACTTGGATGATTATGTATCAGGATAACATTGGATGCCTCATCCTTTAGTGCCTGCAAAAACAATTCTCGTGGTGATACCAGAGACATATTTACAGTGCCTAATGAAAGCATGGTTTCCTTTAACAACTCACATTTTGAGTTAAGGGATAACAGAATAGCCTGTTCCTTCTTTGCATGGCGAAGATTCTCCATATAATAGGCAGCTATAGTGGAGGGCTTTGAGAAATTCAGGCGATCCTTGTTATGTGTCAGCCAGATTCTGCGGGACAGTTCGGCAATACATTTTAGTTTAACCGCCTTTACTTCACCAATTCCATCAACCTTCAATAATTCTTCCAACGTGAGCTCACAGAGGCTTAATATGGAGTTTTTGCCGGTCTGACTGGCTTTTAATGCCAGAATCTCCTCTCCAATCTGTAGAGCTGTTTTTTCTTTTGTTCCGGTTCTTATGATAATTGCCAGTAATTCTGCATCTGTTAAAGACTCCGGACCATACATTGTAAATTTTTCATAGGGTAAGATAGTATCACACTTTCCCTCTCCTACCATATCATCCCATAATCTTAGTTATTTTAACACAATTTGGGGAGACTGTACACTTAAAAAAAATGAAAAGTTTCTTGCATTTTCTGCAAAGTTTTATAAATTCCGAACTTAGCATGAGGCCAGGTCAATCCACCCTGGAAATAGACGGCGTAGGGCTCCTTTAGCGGGCCATCTGCCGAAAGCTCGATTGAACTTCCGGATACGAAGGCACCGGCAGCCATAATTACCTTGGCATCATAGCCGGGCATATCCCAGGGCTCGGGAACAACAAAGCTGTCAACCGGTGCAGCAGCCTGAATTCCTTCGCAGAAGGCGATGAGCCCCTCCGGGTTATGAAAGGTAATCGCCTGAATAATATCATATCTTGGTTCAGAGGCGTCAGGTACACATGCAAAGCCAAGCTCTTCATAGACACTGGCTGCAAAGACCGCTCCTTTTAGTGCACCTGCCGTTACCGTGGGAGCAAGGAAAAAGCCTTGATAAAGGGAGTTTAGTATTCCAAGGGAAGCACCAACCTCCTTGCCTAGTCCCGGTGATGTCAGACGATATGCAGCATTTTCGACACATTCCCTTGTTCCGACGATATATCCTCCGATAGGAGCAAGCCCGCCACCGGGGTTTTTAATCAGTGAACCAACAGCCATATCTGCACCCACATCGGTCGGTTCTATTATTTCCACGAATTCACCATAGCAATTGTCCACCATACAAATGACATCCGGTTTGATTTCCTTTATGAAACGGATAAGCTCTCCAATTCGCTCTACGGATAATGTTGGTCTTGTCTGATAACCCTTGGAGCGTTGTATCGTAACGAGGTGGGTTTTTGCATTCACTGCTTTTCTGATATTTTCGAAGTCAAAGCTACCGTCCGGCAATAAATCTACCTGACGGTAGGATACGCCATACTCTGCGAGAGAACCCTTGGATGGGCGTATACCAATGACCTCCTCCAGCGTATCATAAGGTTTACCCACAGGGGAAAGCAGTTCATCGCCGGGGCGAAGATTGCTCATAAGAGCAAGTGCTAATGCATGTGTTCCACAAGTAATCTGCGGGCGAACCAAAGCATCCTCAGTATGAAATACATCAGCATAGACCCGTTCCAGAGTATCTCGACCAAGATCATTATATCCATATCCTGTCGTACCTGAAAGACAGGCCTCTGATACGTGATTTTTTTGCATGGCATGCAAAACTTTACATTGATTATATTCTGCTATGGCATCAATCTGCGCAAATCGGTCGGATAACCGTTCCAGGATTTTATTTCCAAATTCGTAAACAGGTTTGGATATTCCCATTTTTTCATAAATTTCAAATAAATTGCTTGTATCGTTTGACATAATATTTTTATGTTAACTCCTAACGTGTGATATGATATCTTTCTCTTCTAATGAGGAAAGCATAAATTGTAAAAGTGTCTGGGTGTCGTTTCCCAGAAGCTGACGGTCAATCCAGGTGATATCCCGTTCTCTGTTAAACCAGGTAAGCTGACGCTTCGCAAAATGTCTGGTATCGCGTTTGATCAGGTAATCTGCTTCCTCTAAGGAGATCTCACCATCCAGAAAACTCAGAATTTCTTTATATCCTAAGCCCTGCATGGAAATAAGACTTCTGTCACAGCCCTTGTCCCGCAGCAGCCGTACTTCATCAACAAGGCCGTCTGTAAACATTTGGTCCACCCGCTTCTCAATTCTGTCATAAATAAGTGCCCTGTCGTCAGTCAGACAGAAATAGCAGAAATTGAACGGGGACTGCTTCATGCGCTGTTCCTCGTTATGTTCTGAGATGGGCTGGCCGGTTTCACGGTAGTATTCCAGGGCGCGAATGACACGTTTGCTGTTGTTGGCATGGATCACCTCTGCGGAGAGTGGGTCTACTTTCTCAAGCATATTGTGTAAAATAGATGCCCCATTTTCGCATGCTGCAATTTGTTCTAATTGTCTCCGGTAGGTGTGATCTGCTCCATTCTCCGTAAAATCTATATCATAGAGGAGAGCTTGAATATAAAAGCCGGTTCCACCTACAATGAGAGGAATTTTGTTGCGTTGATAAATATTGTTCATAGCCTCCTTGGCCATTTTTTGAAAGATTACTACATTGAATTCCTCTGTCGGTTCTAGAACATCAATCAGATAGTGAGGAATACCCTGCTTCTCTTCTTCTGTAATCTTTGCAGAGCCGATATCCATTCCTCGATATACCTGCATGGAATCTGCTGATATGATTTCGGCATCAACACTTTTGGCAAGGGCAATGGAAAGAGCTGTTTTCCCGACGGCCGTTGGACCGGTTAGTATTATTAAAGGTTTCTTTTCAGTCATGGAATTATAGGATTCTCTTAAATTTCTTTTCTATTTCATATTTACTCAGAGTTACAATTGTCGGTCGTCCGTGAGGACAGTTATATGGATTCTCCAGTGTGAGAAGCTCATCAATTAAGGCTTCCATTTCTGTCGTCGAGAATCGCATATTGCCCTTTATAGCTGCTTTGCATGACATGGATGCAATTTTTAAGCGAATGACATCGGCTGTTCCGTTTGGAGGACCCTGCAGCAGCTCATCAAGAATCTCTGTAAAGAACTGTTTTTCACTACAACCATATAAATCGGTTGGTACAGCCCGAATTGCGTAGGAGTTACCACCAAATTCTTCTATTTCGAAGCCCAATTCCGTAAAATAGCGGTAGTACTCCTTGAGGGCACTCTCCTCTTTACCGGTCAAAGTTACAATAATAGGAGGATTAATGGATTGGGAGGATAAAGTGTTTTCTTTAAAGTTTTTCAATAGTCTTTCGTAACGAACCTTTTCATGAGCGGCGTGCTGATCAATCAGAAAGATTTTGTCGCGAAATGCCACAATCCAATAGGTATCGAAAATTTGCCCGAGAATGTGGTATTCATGACGTACATCCGCTGTTAAGAGCTTCTCCTCAAACAGATCCATCTGTACAGGCTTTTCTATGATTACAGCATCCTTTGCCTTTATGATCGAAGGGCGTGCTGACTCCTGTACCGTTGGATATGCAGATGGTTCTATTATCTTGACGGGTTCCTTCTCCTCAAAATCAACAGTAAATACAGAATCAGACGTTTTCAGCTGAGGTGTGGGGTGGGGAGATGCCAGAATACGATTCAGTTCGAACGGCTCAGGAACCTGTTCCTTTACGACAGGCTCCCTTTCCGGAGCGGTCAGGTAGACATCCGGAATCATTTCATGTACTTTCAGAGTGGATTCAACTGAGCTCGCAATAAAATCAAAAACCTGTCTGGCATCTGTGAAACGAACATCCATCTTGGTCGGATGAACGTTGACATCCACATATGCTGTGTCAAGCTCAAGATGAAGAACTGCAAAAGGGTATTTGTGAAGCATCAAATAATTCTGATATCCATCCTCAAGTGCTTTGGCAATGACGTCACTACGGATATATCTTCCATTAACAAAATATATTTCATAATTTCGATTGCTTCTGTTCATGGCAGGCTTCCCAAGGTAGCCGGATATCTTCATTCCCCTAATCTCACAATCAATGGGAAGTAGCTGAGAGGTGGTTTCCCTTCCAAAAATACGATAGATAACTTCCTTTAGATCGCCATTCCCTGAGGTGTGAAATCTTACGTTGCCATTGACAACAAATTTAAAAGAAACAGCAGGATGGCTGAGTGCGAGATGCTCCATCAGATCTACAACATAATTTCCCTCCGTTGTTGCTGTCTTTAAAAATTTGCGGCGTACAGGGACATTATAGAACAGATTTCGAACAATAATGGTTGTTCCATCAGGAGAACCGATTTCCTCAATAGCACGATCTTCATTCCCTTCGCAGAGGTATCTGGAGCCTATGAGTGCCTCCTTCGTTTTGGTGATCAGTTCCACTTTTGATACAGCAGAAATACTGGAAAGCGCCTCACCTCGAAAACCAAGACTTTCTACCGCATTCAGATCATCAGCTGTCTGTATCTTACTGGTTGCATGTCTAAGAAATGCGGTTGCAATCTGAGACGCATCAATTCCGCAGCCATTGTCAGTTACGCGAATAAATTCAATGCCGCCATCACGGATTTCAACCGTGATGGTATCTGCGCCGGCATCCATGGAATTTTCGACCAGCTCTTTGACGACACTCAAGGGGCGTTCTACTACCTCCCCGGCGGCAATCTTATCAATTGTATCGTGATCTAAAACTCTGATATTGGGCATAGCAGACTCCTTTCTTCAGATCACCATCTGTTCTTAAGTTTACTCTGAAGGCGATATAATGTATTCATTGCATCTAGTGGGGTTAAGGTTGTAATATCTATTTCAGTTAATTCCTTTAATACATCCTCATCTGTAACGGTATCAAAAAGTGAGAACTGCGCCATATCCATAGCGTCGGGCTTTTTGATTCGTGGTTTAACATTTGTGTCGTTAGGCACGGCAACCGCGATGGATTGAACCTTTTCAATAATATCGTTGTCTGTCAGCTGAACAATGATTTCCTTCGCCCTGTCAATCACCATATCTGGAACTCCGGCCAGCTTGGCAACCTGAATTCCATAGCTGCGATCAGCACCACCTTGAACTATTTTGCGTAAGAATACGATATCATCACCCTTCTCCTTGACAGCAATACAATAATTGTTTACATTATCAATTCGTCCCTCCAACTCAGTCAACTCATGATAATGAGTTGCGAACAAGGTCTTGGCACCGAGAAGCTTTCTGTTTGCAATATGCTCAACAACAGCCCATGCAATACTCAAGCCGTCAAAGGTAGAGGTTCCACGTCCAATTTCATCAAGGATCAACAGACTCTTAGGCGTGGCATTGCGAAGAATATTGGCAACCTCGTTCATTTCAACCATGAAGGTGCTTTGACCGCTTGCCAGATCGTCTGAAGCGCCGACCCTTGTAAAAATACGATCCACGATACCGATATTGGCACTCTTTGCCGGTACAAAGCATCCAATCTGCGCAAGCAGGACAATTAAGGCTGTCTGCCGCATATAGGTGGATTTTCCTGCCATATTCGGACCGGTTATTATTGCAATCTGGTGCTTCGAATTATCCAGATACGTATCATTTTCAATAAATAAATCATGTTCAATCATTTTCTCGACGACGGGATGTCTTCCACCCTTGATGTCAATGGTACCCTTGGTGTTTAATCTTGGTCTTGTATAATGATTGCGTTCACTGACAAATGCTAAATCGGTATAGACATCAAGCTTCGCAATTGCTTTTGCTGTGCGTTGGATTCTTTCCATCTCAGCATTGATTGCATCGCGCACCTGACAGAAGCATTCATATTCTAAGGCAGAGAGTTTATCCTCGGCATTGAGGATTGTATCCTCCAGTTCCTTTAATCGCGGCGTAGTAAAGCGCTCGGCATTTGTAAGGGTTTGCTTGCGTATATAGTCCTCAGGCACAAGATTCAGAAAGGAATTGGTCACTTCAAAATAGTATCCGAAAACCTTGTTATATTTAATTCGCAGGTTCTTGATACCGGTGCGTTCCCTGTCCTCTTCTTCTAAGGCGGCAAGCCAGTTCTTTCCTTCGGTTTTCGCATTCCTCAACTGGTCAATGGTTTCGTTAAAGCCTTCCTTTATGATTCCGCCATCACGAACCAAGATAGGTGGCTCCTCCATGATACTTGCATCAATCAGATGATAAAGATCCTCGAGAGTATCAATGTTCTCATAAAGCGTATGAAGCTCATCTGCTTCGAATTCACCAAGCACCATTTTGATAGCAGGAAGCATATGCAGGGAATTGCGAAGAGCGATAAGATCCCTGGGATTGGCTGTTTTATAGCTGATTTTTCCCATAAGTCGCTCCAGATCATAAATAGGGTTGAGATATTCACGAAGCTCATCCCTGGAAACGGAGGCTTTACAGAAGGCTTCAATGGCATCAAGCCGGTTTTCTATCTGTTCCTTTTCTAACAGTGGCTGCTCCAGATAATGACGCAGTGTACGTGCTCCCATCGCCGTTTTTGTCTTGTCAAGCACCCACAAAAGAGAACCACGCTTGCACTTCTCCCGTAAGGTTTCCGTTAATTCAAGATTGCGTCTTGTCGAGCTGTCGAGCAGCATGTATTTACTGGTAAGATAGGGATAGATATGTGTAAAGTTATCAAGAGATACCTTCTGGGTTTCTAACAGATATTGCAGCATTGCGCCGGCAGCTATAATCCCGGAAGGGAAATCCTCAATCCCAAGTCCGGTTAATACAG
>CALZEZ010000046.1 GCA_945643825.1 uncultured Lachnospiraceae bacterium | reverse complement strand
TATGCTGAATGGAGACGGATTGAGAGTCGTCCTGTGGGTTGCCGGATGTGATCATTGCTGTAAGGAATGTCAGAATCCTATTACATGGGATCCCGAAGGCGGGCTGGCATTTGACGATGCAGCAAGACAGGAAATCTTTGATCAGCTTGATAAGAGCTACATCAGCGGAATCACCTTTAGTGGCGGAGACCCCTTGCATCCGGCGAATATTGCAGGTGTCAGGGAACTGATGAGTCAGATTCATAAGGAATATCCTAAAAAGACAATCTGGCTTTATACAGGTGCATTATGGGAAGAAATCAAGAATGATCCGATGATGCAGTATGTGGATGTTCTGGTGGACGGAGAGTTTATTGTTGAGCAAAAGGATAATACCCTGCGTTGGAAGGGAAGCCGGAATCAGCGTGTCATTGATGTAAAGAAAACACTAGCTGATCCGCAGCAGAAGGTCATACTTCACTGCGCAGAGTATGACAGGGAGACTGCCAGTATCCAGATTGAAACTGAGTGTGGCTGCTGTTCCTAATGCGATAGACAGGAGAGGATTGTTTGGACGATGACGGAAAAGATACAGATTAAATATCATAGTGATAAGATCGATAAATTGACATATATTGATGGAAAGAGTGATTGGATTGATTTACGAGCTGCTGAAGACGTGGTATTGAAAAAGGGAGAGTTTAAGCTCATTAATCTAGGCGTTTCCATGAAGCTTCCTGAGGGCTATGAGGCGATTATTGCACCTCGAAGCTCTACCTTTAAAAACTTTGGATTGATTCAAACCAACAGCATTGGTGTAATTGATGAGACATACTGCGGCAATGAGGATGTCTATCGATATCCTGTCTATGCGGTTCGCGATACCGAGATTCATGTAAACGATCGCATCTGCCAATTTCGTATTCAGAAGCATCAGCCTAAGATCACCTTTGAGGAGGTTGAGAGTCTGGATGGTCCTTCAAGAGGTGGATTCGGAAGCACGGGAATTAATTAGCTATGTAAAGCGATGCTTATTATGAGGCATCGCTTTTTTCTCTTTTGGGGTTTGGATAGGAGCCCGGTAAACGCTGCCGGAACAGTCGCTTTAGCAGCATGTTTCCATCAAATGGAATCAGAGGATATAAATAACTTTGACCGGTTATTGTTTTGTTGAATAGCAGACAGCAGAACGTAAAGAGAACGGCCCCTGCATATCCCCATACACCAAAGATAGAAGTAGCGATCAAGGTGATAATGCGCATGAATTTCATCGCATAACCTAGCTCGTAGCTATTCTGTGTATAGTTTGCGATGGCAACAAAAGCCATATAAAGCATAACCTCTGAATTGAACCAGCCACTGTTAACTGAGAATTCTCCGAGAACAAGCGCTGCCATAACAGAGAGTGGTGTGGTAAGCATACCGGGTGTGTTGATTGCAGCAAGCTTTAGTCCGTCAATAGCTAATTCCAAGATCAGAAACTGAAAAATAAGCGGGATATTGACCGGATCCTGAATCTTGACAAAATCAAAGCTCTTGGGTATCCATTGCGGATACATGGTAAGCAGCAAAAAAGTTGGTGTCAGAAAGTAGGTCAGGAAGGAGATAAAAAATCTTGCGATTCTCAGATAGGAACCGGTAACAGGAGGAAAATAATAGTCATCTGCTTCCTCTATCATATCAAAAATACTGGTAGGAAGAATCATTGCGGAGGGAGAGTTGTCTACTAAAATCACAATGTCACCCTCTAAGATTTGCGCAGATGCCGTGTCTGGGCGCTCCGTAAACTTGAATTTAGGAAAGGGATTATACCAGCGTCTCTGATAGATACATTCTGCAAGACTTTCCTGATTTAATGTCAGGGCATCCACCTGAATATTCGCGATTCTGTTCTTTATTTCATCTAAAAATTTATGGTCGACACGGGAGTCCATATAGCACAGTACAATATCGGTTTCGGAGCTCTTTCCGGCGTTTTGAATTTCCATTCTTAGATCGGTGCTTCGGATTCGTCTTCGGATAAGTGCAGTATTGAAGATGACGGTTTCGACAAATCCATCCTTCGAACCGCGAAGAACCTTATCCTTGTCCGGCTCACTGACACTTCTCGCGGGATAGGTTCTCGAGTCGATAAGGATTCCTTCATCATAACCATCAATCAGCAACAGCAGTACACCACTTAGCACATTGTGAGTGATATATTGCCAATCATCAGACGTTTCGACCTCCACATGCGGAACAATGTCATGTATCATATCAGCGGCTGTTGTCGACATTTCCTCATTCTTTAGTCCGACAAAGAACTGCAGCATTTTCTGCATCAGATCATCCTTGCAGAAACCATCAATGAAGTAAATCACGCTATCTTTGCCGCCGATTTTCATGGTTCGGTTGATGATGTCAAAGCTCTTATTTACCTGAAGCTTTTCATCAAAATATGCTTTATTGTCACGTAGGCATTTAGTCATTTTTTCCATTCTGGGATCCTTTCCAATGCGTTTGTTCTTAGGATATCCAGAATTTTGAATTTTATGATTTACCGGCAATCTGTTTTTTATCAGACTGCCGGTTTCTCTATATTATTTATCTCTTTTACATCCCATAGTAGGACAGTTCGTGTCAAATTCCGGGTTACATACATAGAAGTTTTTTGCATCCAGCTTATCCTGGGTGAGTCTTAAGCATTCACCAAAACGCTGGAAATGAACAATTTCTCTGGCGCGAAGGAATTTGATCGGCTCACATACATCAGGATCTTTGACCAGACGTAGGATATTATCATAGGTGCTGCGAGCCTTTTGTTCAGCCGCCATATCCTCTGTGAGATCGGTAATGACATCACCCTTACTCTGGAAAACACAGGCGTTAAATGGGATACCTCCGGCTGCCTGAGGCCAAAGTGCGAGTGTGTGATCAACATAGTATTTGTCAAAGCCGCTTGCCTGAATCTCTTCCATGGACAGATCCTTGGTGAGCTGATAGACAATTGCACAAATCATTTCCATATGAGCTAACTCCTCTGTGCCGATATCGGTCAGACAGCCTGCAACCTCGCGATATGGCATCGTATATCGCTGTGAGAGATAGCGCTGGCTTGCAGCAAGCTCACCATCGGGACCACCGAACTGACTGATGATTACCTGGGCTATTTTGGCATTGGGGGTTTTTATATTAACCGGAAATTGAAGTCGTTTTTCATAATTCCACATAGATTAGCATCCTCCTTCCCAAGGCATAGGGTCTAGTACCCATTCCCACTTTTGGTCACTATGGTTTGCATTACTAAGATTTAATGGTGTATACTTTTGAGAATAATCGTGCTTAAGCTCATTTAGCATTGTCATGTTGCGATTGAAGTATTCGATGGCGTCACATTCATAAGGATGGGTATCCAGATAGAGCTGCATTTCAACACAGATAAAGCTGATTACATTGATCTTGTGAAGCATCATTTCACGTTCACTTCTTGGTTGCATCATTTTACATTCCTCCTTCCGCTAAAAGGCTTACACAGCTCCGGAAAAATGGTGCCCTTTTCGTATGCCTCATCGAGATCATCAAAGGTTAGGGTCAACTGCTGCCAGGGAACATATGCCATGGCAACAGGAAAATTGGAAATCCAGTCCTTTTCAGGGTAAGGTTTCATATATACCTCGCATAATTATTTGAAATTCTTAATAGTAATATATGTTGGGAAGAAAAATAGGTGAAGTTCTATTGTTTTTTTGAGACCTTTGTGTAAAAATAGTACAAGATAATAAGAGGCAGAAAGGATAATTCAAATGAGAGGAATTGATACTCAGGTACGAAAGATTCGGAGGAGAGTTTTTAAAGAAGTTGCGAACCTGGCCTATCATTCAGAGAATCTGATTGCAGATATGGAGGCTCTTCCCTATGAAATCGTCAACTATGAGGAGTCAGACTATCATGAGAGCGTATATCGGGAGCGTTCCATTGTCAGGGAGAGACTCCGCCTTGCGCTTGGTTTGTCCCTAAGACCTGAGAATAAGCCTGTTCATCTTACACAGGGATTAGTAGAGAGTGATATTGATGAAAAGTATTATGAACCACCTCTGATGCAGGTGATTCCTTCCGCGTGTAATGCCTGCCCCGAGAATCAGTATATGGTGACAGGATTGTGCATGGGATGTACCGCACATCCGTGCCAGGAGGTGTGTCCGAGAGGTGCAATATCCTTTGTAAAGGGAAAATCTGTCATAGATCAGGAGAAATGCATCAAATGTGGTAAGTGTAAAGCAATCTGCCCATATGATGCGATTGCACATCAGGTAAGACCGTGTTCTGCCTCCTGCGGAGTCAATGCAATTAAGTCGGATGCTTCTGGGCGTGCGGTTATTGACGCTGAGCTTTGCGTATCCTGTGGTCAATGTATGGTTAATTGTCCTTTTGGAGCCATTGCTGATAAATCGCAGATTTTCCAGCTCATTCGTGCGATGCAATCCGGCAGGAAGGTGATTGCACAGGTTGCACCAGCGTTTGTTGGGCAATTCGGACAGGGAGTTACTCCTGACAGAATAAAAGGTGCATTGAAGGAGCTTGGCTTCTATGATGTATATGAAACCGCAATCGGTGCTGATATCGGATGCAGAGCTGAGGCCGAGCATTATGTTCATGAGGTTGCATCCGGGAATCAGACGTTTGCGCTGACAAGCTGTTGTCCGTCCTGGGCAGTGCTGGCAAAGAAATTCTTTCCGGAAACAATCAGCCAGATTTCAAATGAACTGACACCGATGGTTGCAACTGCAAGAGTAATCAAGGAAGAACATCCGGATGCCTGTGTGGTATTTATTGGTCCTTGTGCCTCAAAAAAACTGGAAGCCTCGCGAAGAACAGTACGTTCTGATGTTGACTTTGTCATCACCTTTGAGGAATTGAATGGAATGTTTGATGCCAAAGGAATTGACTTGAGCAAAACGGATACCGATGATAAAATGGAAGATGCGACCGGTGCCGGAAGAGGATACGGAGTAGCCGGTGGAGTGGCAAGTGCAATAGAGGATTATATAAGAGAGTATTATCCGGATGTTGAGGTTCATATTGAGCACGCGGAAAGCCTTTCGGAATGCCGAAAAGTTTTGATGCTTGCAAAAGCAGGAAAGAAGAATGGCTGTCTTATTGAGGGTATGGCATGCCCGGGTGGATGTGTTGCCGGAGCAGGAACCAATATTGCAATCAATCAGGCTGCAAAAGCAGTTGCCGGTTTTAAGGAAGCAGCGCATAAAAAGATACCGGATCAAAAAGTTTAATATACAGGAGGAAATTGAGATGGCGTTAAAAATTAGAACCAGATTTGCACCAAGTCCGACAGGACGTATGCATGTTGGGAATCTACGTTCGGCGTTATATGAGTTTCTCATTGCAAAACATGAAGGAGGAGATTTTATTCTCAGAATCGAGGATACCGACCAGGAGCGCTTTGTGGAGGGTGCTGTTGAGATTATTTTTCGTACACTCGAGAAAACAGGATTACTTCATGATGAGGGACCGGATAAGGATGGCGGAGTCGGGCCTTATGTGCAGTCCGAGCGTATGAAAACAGGCTTATATTTGAAATATGCCAAGGAGCTGGTCGACAAAGGTGAGGCATATTATTGCTTCTGTGACAAGGAGCGTCTTGCATCCCTTAAAACTGAAATTGTGGAAGGAAAGGAAATCTGCATTTATGACAAGCACTGTCTTGGCTTGTCCAGGGAAGAGGTAGAGAAGAATCTTGCAGAGGGAAAACCTTATGTGATTCGACAGAACAATCCGACAACCGGTAAGACGGTGTTTCATGATGAGCTGTATGGCGATATTGAGGTAGAGAATGCAGAGCTGGATGATATGATCTTGATCAAATCAGATGGATACCCGACCTATAATTTTGCAAATGTTGTGGATGATCATTTGATGGGAATCACACATGTGGTCAGAGGAAATGAGTATTTGTCTTCCTCGCCGAAATACAATCGTCTTTATGAGGCATTTGGATGGGAAGTTCCTACTTATGTGCATCTGCCGTTAATCACGGACGAAAACCAAAGGAAGCTGTCAAAGAGAAGCGGTCATTCTTCCTTTGAGGATTTACTGGAGCAGGGCTTCTTAACAGAGGCAGTTGTGAATTATATTGCATTGCTTGGATGGAGTCCGGAGGATAACCGGGAGATATTTTCTCTGGATGAGCTCATCAAGGAATTTGATTATCATCGTATTTCCAAATCGCCTGCAGTCTTTGATATTGTAAAGCTTAAATGGATGAATGGTGAGTACTTAAAGGCGATGGATTTTGATAAATTCTATGAGTATGCTAAGCCTTATCTTGAGAAAGTTCTTACTAAGGGACAGGATCTAAAGAAGATAGCAGCCATGGTTAAGACTCGTATTGAGATTTTCCCGGACATTGCGGATTTGGTTGATTTTTTTGAAGAGCTTCCAGATTATGATATTGAGATGTACACACATAAGAAAATGAAGACAAATGCGGAGACATCATTGTCCGTGCTGCAGGAAGTACTACCAATCCTCGAAAAACAGGAAGATTATTCAAACGATGCGTTATATCAGACTCTTGTAGAGTATATCGGTGAGAAGGGCTACAAAAATGGATACGTGTTGTGGCCGATTCGTACAGCCGTTTCCGGCAAACAGATGACACCAGCCGGAGCTACTGAGATTATGGAAATTCTAGGAAAAGAAGAATCTCTTGCCAGAATTCGTACAGGAATCAACAAGTTGTCTGTCGGAAAGTAATCAGGCAGACATCCTTCTGGGCGGGGCCAATGCCGCTCAGAGGGATGCTATTCAACATCACAAGGGAGCAATGTTAGTTCTTGCAGGACCAGGCAGTGGAAAGACCTTTGTGATTATCAGACGTATCCAATATCTTATTCAATTTGTGGGTGTTATGCCTGCAAATATTCTAGTTATTACATTCACGAAAGCAGCGGCATTTCAGATGCAGGAGCGCTTTCAGAAATCTACAAATGATTCTCCTGGAGCAGTTACCTTTGGAACGTTCCATTCCGTATTTTTCTCCATTGTTAAGAAACATATCAATTATAGCAATAAAGATATCATCTCGGTTTCTGAGCAACGAGATTATATAAAACACGTGCTATTAAATTCGGATTGGTCATTAAAACCCGATACCGATACGATTGATGTTATTCTGAATTATATATCAGTAAGGAAGAATCTGGGTAAAGAGGAAGCCAGTCGAAGAGCAGCCGGAATACTTGCAGATGAGGTGATACAGGAGGAGCTTTATCATAGCTACGAGTCAATGATGCATGAAAACCATAAAATAGACTATGATGACATGCTTGTCATGTGCTTGAAATTATTAGAAAAGGAACAATATCGCAGCTATTGGCAGAGCATCTTTCAATTCATTCTGGTAGATGAGTTTCAGGACATTAATCCTCTACAATATCGTATTCTCAGAATTTTGGCAGAGCCTCAGAAGAATCTGTTTGTTGTGGGAGATGACGATCAGGCGATCTACGGATTTCGAGGCTCAGACCCGAAGCTAATGAAGCAGCTACTGGTAGATTATCCGGAATGCAGGCAGGTTGTATTGGGAGTAAATTACCGTTGCGGAAGGTGTATTGTTGAGATAGCATGCAGATGTATTGGCTATAATAAAGATCGTTTTGAAAAGTCAATTTCTAGTGGAACCAAAACTGACGGATCTGTCAGGATATATGAGGCAATAAATTTGCAGATGGAATGTGAATATCTACGTGCGGAGATGAAAAAGATTAGTGAAAAAGGAGAGACGATTGCAATTTTGTTTCGAACAAATGCAAGGGCAAGAAAAGTTACAGAGTTGCTCTTTGGGGAACAATCGGATGCTTGTGGTGATAAGCTTTATCAGCTTTCGTATATCCGGGATATTCTGGCTGTTTTACGATTTGTAGTAAACGGGCATCATCGCGAAGATTTTCTGCAGTTTATGAATAAACCAATGAGATATATCTCTCGTGATTATATTGAAGATCCAGTTGATTTTGAACGTCTGAAAAGAAGACTTGTATCCAGAAAGGTTCTTTATGAAAAGATAGAGCGATTAGAAAGGGATTGTAGAAGAATAGAGAATATGGATCCCTATCAGGCGATAAATTATGTTCGATACGCTATGAAATACGATCAATATCTGCAAGAAGAAAGCAATAAAAATGAAAGGGAACTTGCAAATAAATTGCAAAATATAGATGAAATACAGAATAGAGCAAGAAGACACCCATCAATTCATGCTTTTTTGCAAGAAATTGATGCAAAAAAAGATGTAAAAAGTGATCATCAAGGTAATCAGGGAGTGCAGATATATA
>CALZEZ010000045.1 GCA_945643825.1 uncultured Lachnospiraceae bacterium | reverse complement strand
CGGGTGTCGGCATTGTCGGAGCATTCTTTGCCGTGAACGGAAGATTGTCTGTCGGGCAGTTGTCCTGCTTCTTAAGCTATGCGAACCAGTATACCAAGCCCTTCAATGAGATATCGGGTGTGGTGACGGAGCTGCAGAATGCACTTGCCTGTGCGGCAAGAGTGTTTGATTTGATTGAAGAGACTCCTCAGGTACCGGAGCCGTCTGATGCAAGGGTGTTGGAAGCTCCTGCGGGCAATGTGACCCTGGAGCATGTTTCCTTCTCCTATGTGCCGGACAGAAAGCTGATTGAAGATTTTAATCTGGATGTTAAGCCTGGACAGAGGATTGCAATTGTGGGTCCTACCGGATGTGGTAAGACAACAGTAATTAATCTGCTGATGCGCTTCTATGATGTAGACCGGGGTAAGATTTGTGTAGAGGGAACGGATATCAGGGAGATAACAAGAAAGAGCCTGCGTACAAATTATGGAATGGTTTTGCAGGATACCTGGCTTAAAAACGGAACGATCCGGGAAAATATTGCGATGGGCAAACCGGATGCGACGATGGAGGAGGTTGTGGCAGCAGCCAAGGCCGCGCACGCACACAGCTTCATTAAGCGTTTGCCTAAAGGCTATGATACCTGGATTTCAGAGGATGGAGGAAGTCTTTCCCAGGGACAAAAACAGCTGTTATGTATCACCAGGGTGATGCTGTGTCTCCCGCCAATGCTGATTCTCGATGAAGCAACCAGCTCTATTGACACCAGAACAGAGATGAAGATTCAGCAGGCCTTTGCCAGCATGATGGAAGGGCGTACTAGCTTTATCGTCGCCCACCGATTGTCAACCATTCAGTCTGCCGATGTAATCCTGGTGATGAAGGATGGAAATATTATCGAACAGGGAACGCATGAGGAGCTTCTGGCGCGGGGAGAATTCTATGCAAATCTTTATCGAAGCCAGTTTGCCAGATAGAGAATAAAACGAGGAATACGATTATGAGGAAATCCTTTCGGGGCAGTTTGCGGGGTAAATTACTTACAATGACAGTTTTGCCAATGCTTGCATTGGCGTGCTTGATCCTGATTGGCAGTATTGTGCTGATCAATCATTCGCTGCGTCTTCGCGAGCAGAAGGAGCTTGAGAAGAATGCAAGACTGGTAGCAGAGAAGCTTGATGAGCTTTTTCCTGGAGACTACAGGCTGGTCGGGACGGAAGCGCTCTATGTATACAAGGGTGAGCACATTTTGTCGGATGACAGGGAACTTTTAGATTCCTTAAAGCTGTTTGAGGATTTTGAGCTTACCTTTTTTTATCAGGATACCAGAATCCTGACAACCCTTTGTGATGAGGCGGGAGAGCGCTTTATCGGCACCGGTGCATCATTACTTGTGCAGCGGGATGTACTTGAAACAGGAGAAGCAAAATGCTATTCTAAGGTGGATGTAAATGGAGAGCGGTATCAGGTCTACTATTTGCCATTGCTTCAGAAGGATGGAAGCGTTGTCGGAATGATTGGAGCCGCCTGCCCGGTTGAATCCGGATTTATCAGTATAGCCGGGTACATTTTTCCGTTAAGTGTCCTATGTATTGCCGCAATTTTATTTGCAGCGTGGATCAGTGTGGGCTATACACAGAAGCTGGTCGGACAGATCGGACAGCTGAAGAGCTTTATGAACAGTGTGGCGAAAGGGAATCTTAGCGTAGATCTTGGAGAAAAGATTCTGAAGCAGCAGGACGAGATTGGAGAGCTTGGCCGCATTGGTCTGGAAATGAAGAGCTCGCTTCGCAGAATGGTGGAGCTGGACGAACTGACACAGATTAACAATCGAAGATATGGACAGAAACGGGTGGAACTTGTCAGACAAAGAGTGGTAGAAACCGGAGTAAATTGCTGTGTGGCAATTGCGGATATTGATTTTTTTAAGCGGGTCAATGATACCTATGGTCATGAGGCGGGAGATGCTGTGTTGCGGGCTGTTGCCGCAACCATAAAGGAAGGAATGCGCGGAAACGGATTTGTTGCCAGATGGGGTGGCGAAGAGTTCCTGTTAGTATTTGAGCACCATGAGCTGGCACAGGCTGTAGCAGAGCTGGAAAAGCTGAGACTGGCTGTTGAGGTTATGCAGACGGAGTTTGAAAAAGTGGTCATCCCGGTGACGATGTCCATCGGAGTGGCAGTGCTTTCCGAACAGGAACATATTGACGAGAGTATCAAACGGGCAGATGAGTGTCTGTACCGCGCAAAGGAAGGCGGAAGAAATCAGGTAGTGGACGAGAGTCACTCTGTGCGGAAAAGGGAGCGTGGACAGGATGCGAAGGATGGAGTTTAAGATGGAACGTCCGGGACTGCTGGAGGAAGGTCAGACAGTTCATGTGACAGAGGGCGTACTGCCCAGTAACTATTATTATACGATTGACCCCTCCCTTGCGATGTCAGGGAATTATCCCTTTCGAGAGCAGCTAAAAAGCAGAGAAGGCCGGGTGGTTAAGATTGAAGAAAATGCCCGTGGCTTTTATGTTATGGTAGAATTTGATGAGCCAGATGTGGTGAAAGGAGAATGAAAAATATGATGAAAAAAATTGCAACTGACAAGGCACCGGCAGCAATCGGTCCTTATTCACAGGGTATTGTAGCCGGAGATTTCCTGTTTGCTTCGGGACAGATTCCGATTGTTCCTGCGACGGGACAGATTGAAGCTGTCACAATTGAGGAGCAGTCGAAACAGGCAATGGAAAATGTGGGTGCGATTCTTGCGGAGGCAGGAGTAAGCTATGACAAAGTGGTTAAAACAACCTGTTTTCTTGCTGATATGGCTGATTTTGCAGCGTTTAATGCGGTGTATGAGAAATATTTCACGGAAAAACCGGCAAGAAGCTGTGTGGCAGTCAAACAGCTCCCGAAAAATGTTCTTTGTGAGGTAGAGGTAATTGCTTACCTTGGATAATGGACAGATGAAAAATATTGTTTTGATTGGAATGCCCGGTGCCGGTAAGAGTACGGTAGGAGTTGTACTCGCAAAGCGACTGGGCTATACCTTTGTGGATTCGGATCTTGTGATCCAGGAAAAATACGGAAAGCTGCTGCATGAGCTGATTTCTGAGCATGGAGTAGAGGGCTTCTGGGAGCTTGAGAGTGCTGTGAATGCCTCTTTGTCATGCACCAGAGCAGTGATTGCTACGGGAGGAAGCGCTGTCTATGGACAGGCAGGTATGGAGCACTTGAGAGCGATCGGGACAGTGGTGTATTTAAAGCTCTCCCTGGCTGAGATTGCAGAACGGCTGGGAGACTTAAATGAGCGCGGAGTTACCCTGCGCGAGGGGCAGGAGCTCTCCGATTTGTACGAAGAGAGAATACCGCTGTATGAGAAGTATGCACATATGATAGTGGAGTGTGATCATAAATCCATCCGGGAACTGATTCGTGAGATTGAGGCTGGATTGGAGGAAAGCGGTGACAATGAATAGGAAAAGCATCAGAGGGTCATTGCTGTTGCTTCTGACGTCTCTTATTTGGGGTGTTGCATTTGTGGCACAGAGTGCAGGAATGGATTATGTAGGCCCCTGGACCTTCAATGCATCGAGATTCTTAATCGGAGGCATCGTACTGCTCCCGTTTGCAATCAGAAAAAGGGATGCCTTCCTGCAAAATCGTACGGTTACCATCAAGGGAGGGATTTCCTGCGGTCTGGCACTTGCCGCGGCAAGCCTCTTTCAACAGTTTGGAATTCTACATACCAGTGTCGGGAAGGCGGGCTTTATCACGGCACTCTATATTATTATTGTTCCGATTCTGGGAATCTTCCTGGGGAAGAAGCTGCCGCTTCGTTGTGGAATAGCAGCCTTGCTTGCTGCGTATGGATTCTACCTGCTGTGCCTGACAGAAGGCCTTGTGCTTCAAATTGGAGATGGTTTGGTACTGGTGTGCGCCTTTTTGTTTTCGATACAGATTCTGACAGTCGATTATTATTCTACAAGGGCATCCGGTGTGCTTCTTGCCTGCATTCAGTTCTTCACCTGTGCGGCACTTTGCAGCGTTGGAATGGTTATTTTTGAGCGTCCGGCTTTTCAGGATATTTTATCAGGCTGGCTCCCGATTTTGTATGCAGGAGCATTATCCTGTGGAGTCGCATATACGCTTCAGATTATTGCCCAAAAGGATGTTGAGCCGACTCTGGCATCGCTGATTATGAGTCTGGAATCGGTGATTTCAGCACTGGCCGGGTGGGTACTTCTTGGTCAGAGCTTGTCAGGACGAGAGATTCTGGGCTGTGTAATCGTGTTTCTTGCTATTATTCTGGCACAGCTTCCCAATAAGCTATGGCAAAAGAAGGAATTTGAGGTATAAAGTTCCTTCATTCGCCGCATACTATCTACTGAAAACGGATATAGAAAGGCAGGATGATAGCATGGATTATATCAATGCATTCTGGGTAGGCGGACTAATTTGTGTGGCGGTTCAGTTCCTTATGGAGAAGACGAAGCTGTTACCCGGACGTATTATGGTGCTCCTGGTGATAACTGGCTGTGTCATCAGCTTTTTCGGATGGTATGAACCTTTTATGGAATTCGCGGGAGCCGGTGCCAGTGTACCTCTTTTAGGCTATGGAAATGTTCTGATGAAGGGCGTGAAAGAAGCGGTAGATGAGGCGGGCTTTATCGGATTATTTCAAGGAGGCTTTAAGAGTGGAGCGGTAGGCTGTAGTGCTGCACTGGTTTTTGCATATATAGCAAGTGTTATTTTTAAGCCGAAGATGAAATGAGAAAACGGAGCCGGATTGAGTGATCGATCTGGCTTCTATTAAAAATTCAGGAAAGTGAATAGTGTTATGAAAGAAGCTTTATATTACATAGTGGGAATGGTTGCGAAGCTGCATAATCTGATTTTGTCATTAAATGATTCCTATGAGTCATCCTTTACAGATAAAGAGCTGCATTTTCTTGTGATTGGTGCACTTGGGATGGCGATTTTGTTTGTTATATACCCCTTGTTTAAATTGTTAAGCCGTCATCATGTGATGGTGATCGCATGGATCTATGTTTTTACTTTGATCCTTGTGATTACTTTTGCAATAGAGATCGGACAGGGGATTACGCATACCGGAGTGATGGATTTTGCCGATATAGAATTTGGCGTGATTGGTTTTTTCTTCATGTTTCTCATTTTTTCCCTAATCCGGGCGGTGTATCATGGAATCCTTCATCTTATCCGCTGGTGTAGGAAGAAATGATCATGCCTCTTCATATTCGAGCCCGGCACGATCCAAAAAACGCATGACAGCCTGATCCCATATGGCATCCGGTGTTTTGTCAAGTAGAAAGGTATTGGCAGCAGTAGCACTGATGAGCGTCAGCTCAGAACCATCATATTTGATGTTTAGTACAAAGGCTCGCATCTGGTCTGCACTCACAGAGGTGTCTCCCTTTTCGAGAAGTGCTTTCATATGCTCCGGCTTCAGATGAAGCACAAATCTGAAATTGACAGGAGTTCGTTTGCCACGGATGATCGCAAAGATATATTCCCGAACGACCTTCCACTCTACCAGAGAGTAGGGACATAGCAGTCCTTCCTCCCGTTCCTGTCTCGTATAGAAATCAAAAATCTGATGTCCATCTATGGAAAACACCAGATTCATAGTCACCACAGCTTCCTCAAACAGGAAGGAATCAAAAGCTTCTGTGGTCAATAGCTTTGTCATAAAATTTTTCGTCGATTTGATTCTCAGAGCAATCATGAAAAGTCCTTTCTTAACCGGCTCTTTTTCGTCTTCGTTTCAATTCTTTTCTGGCGTATCTTGCAGCGCGCAGACCGATTTTTTTCACTGTTCCGTTTGTAAATGTAATGGTTGTCAGTCCCGCAGACTGTAAATGCTGGGGATTTAGGGCAAATTTCAGGGAAACAGCGAGCAGATCCGGATGAGCGGGTTTGATGTTCAGATATAGGTTTTTAACGTGCTCGGGTACCTGAATCGAACGGCCGTCTGTAAGATAGAGCGTACTCTGACAGTCAGAGAGCTCATGAAAATATAGAATCTCCTCATAGGAAGCATAGAAGGTTCCATGGGAGATTGTGCGGAATTCAATACGAGGAACAAGAGTTGCAAGCTCATCAGCTGCCTGTTGAATTGCATGGGACAGCTCCTGAACACGGATAGGTTTGTCGATGCAGAAAATATGCGGAGCAAGCTCCATGGTATGATAGTCGATCTGACCGCAGCATAAGAAGATTGTGGAGTCGATTCCGGTTTCCCGAAGCATTCTGGCAAGATCAAGACCATTGACGGGTTTGCCATCCAGCTGGGAAGAGGTCAGGTCGATAAAATATACACCATAATGCATTTGTGCAGACAACAGTGCCTCGGGATTCCCATAGGAATCAATGTACAGAATTACATTATCTTTGGCAAGCTTGTCAGATTCGCGCCCAAGAAGGCGCTCCATTTGCTTTCTGTCTGCTATGTTATCGTCACATATTGCCACGTGCATGATGAATGCCTGACCTTTCCGGTGGATTATAGCGTGATAAATTCTATGGGCGATTGAAGAAGTGCAACGATGATGATGATCTGCACAATCAGAATCAAAGGAAGCCCATAGCGAAAATACCAGTGTCTGGTCTTGTGATGAAAGAAATGCATTCCAATGATGGATCCGATACAGCCCCCTAACAGTGCCGGCATAAAAAGCATAACCTCAGGAGTACGCCAGAGATGCTTTCTGGCTTTCCTTTTATCGGAACCCATCATAAGAAATCCAATCAGATTCATCACAAGAAAATAAATCACAATTAAGAGAATTACATTCATAATAAATTTTATTTCTCAGCCTCTGCTAGCTTCATGGCACGAACCTTGCAGGAGAGACCAAACAGATTGATAAAGCCCTCTGCGTCATGGTGGTCATACAGATCACCGGTAGTAAAGGATGCAATGCTCTCATTGTAGAGAGAATACGGAGAAGTGGTTCCTGCCTTAATGATGTTACCCTTGTAGAGCTTGAATTTTACCTCACCGGTTACATACTGCTGGGTTGAGGTAATAAATGCCTGCAGTGCCTCACGAAGAGGAGTAAACCATTTTCCTTCGTAGACAACCTGTGCAAATTTGTTGCCAAGATCCTTCTTCAGAGCATAGGTATCGCGATCTAAGATAAGCTCCTCCAACTGGCGGTGTGCCTCCATGAGAATGGTTCCTCCGGGTGTTTCATATACACCACGGGACTTCATGCCAACGACACGATTCTCAACAATATCGATAATTCCGACGCCATGCTTTCCACCCAGCTCATTCAGGGTACGGATGATGTCAGAAACCTTCATTTTCTTTCCGTTTACAGAGGTAGGTACACCCTTTTCAAAGGTCATGGTTACATATTCACCCTCATTCGGAGCCTTTTCAGGAGTGGTTCCCAGGACAAGCAGATGATCATAGTTCGGCTCGTTTGCGGGATCCTCCAGCTCCAGACCTTCATGGCTGATGTGCCAGATGTTGCGGTCGCGGCTGTAGCTGGTATCCGCAGAGAAAGGAAGATGGATGCCATGTGCCTGACAGTAGGCGATTTCATCCTCACGGGACTGCATGGTCCATTTCTCGTTTCTCCATGCAGCAATGATCTTGAGATCAGGAGCGAGAGCTTTGATGCCAAGCTCGAAACGGATCTGGTCGTTACCCTTTCCTGTTGCACCATGACAGATGGCGGTAGCACCCTCTTTTCTTGCAATCTCGACAAGACGCTTTGCGATCGCAGGTCTTGCCATGGATGTTCCAAGCAGATATTTATTCTCGTATACAGCATCTGCCTGTACGCAGGGAACGATGTATTCGTCACAGAAGATATCAGTCAGATCCTCAATGTATAATTTCTCAGCACCACAGGATTTTGCTCTTTCTTCCAAACCGTCTAATTCCTCACCTTGTCCGCAGTCTGCGCAGACACAGATAACATCATAATCAAAATTCTCCTTTAACCACGGAATAATCGCGGTGGTATCCAAACCGCCGGAGTATGCCAGAATGACTTTTTCTTTCATTGGAAAATCCTCCATAATATTTTTGTTTTATTCTTTTTTTCAATATACAACACTTATATAGGAAATGCAAGTGAAAAAATATGCATATTATTCATTTTTTCAAAAAGAACTTGCATATTATACAGAAAAGAGGTATTATTTATGCATTCTAAAAAACTTGGCATCCGGGTTGGACTGTATTATAGTAGTATTATAGTTGTTAAGGAAGGAAAACAAAAATGCAGATACGTGCAATGACAATAGAGGATTATGAACAGACTGCAAAGCTGTGGCGCTCGATACAGGGCTTTGGCCTGAGAAGTGTGGATGATTCAAAAGAGGGGATTCGGCGC
>CALZEZ010000044.1 GCA_945643825.1 uncultured Lachnospiraceae bacterium | reverse complement strand
CCCTTCTGTCTGGAGACCTACAGGGAAGATTGTCAAATGCATGGCAGGCATTTCTCCTCTCCGTATTCCGGAACGATTGAGGATGCTGTGACAGGAACTGCATCCGGTGCAATGGGGGCTTATTATCAGAAATATATTCATCCCCGCAATGCGATGCAGCGAATTCTGATCGAGCAGGGTAATGAAATAGGAAACGAAGGCTACGTAGAAGTCGAGGTGCCGGAGGATCTGTCAAAGCCGGTTAAAATCTATGGCACAGCGGTGTGCTCAGAAACGAGGAGTGTTATTCTGCACTAAACCACAAGATCCGATTGCAATATCGTCCTATCTTTGACGAAAGACTTTATTGCTCCACCACTATCTTGTACATTACATAAACACGGTCTTGGAACAATCCTGCCTTTTTGTAAAATGGAACATTATTCTCTATACAGATTAGCTGTATTGTTGAGATTTGTTCCTTTTTTAAACGAATCTAGTATCAAAACACTTTCAGAACCTTTAAAAAATCATACACAATTTGATAGGATAAGAATTCTGTATGAGAGGTGAACAGAATCTGTCTTACGGATGTTGTAATCGTCATACTTATTAAGCGATATCGATGAAAAAGTATGATTTACGGACAACGGAAGTCCTGTTCCTTGATCTATCCGTTCTGTGTGAACACTATGCAACAAATGTCCACAAAAAATCTGGATAAGTCAGAACGGTAGCGCTTGATTTATCTGTTGTTCAAACAGGAAAGATATGAATCTAGGGAGCTCTCACAAGATTTCTTATCATGCGAAATCATATAAAAGTTGGTTCAGACAATTTTTTATATGAGCTTTGTAACGAAAAATAGCTGAATTCTGCGTGTTTATCATATAATTTCGCGCAAGGTAGATTCTTTATATGCTTTTTCTCTTCTGAAAAGCTGCGTGGACACGCTCGTGATACGAAAAACGCATATAAAAGTATGGTCAGACCCATGTTTCGTATGATTCACCGGAAGAAAATCAAGCTTCCCGCGCCGTATAAAGCATATAAAAGCATATAAAGTAATGATTTTATCTGATATTCACTGAATAAAGCCATAGGAAGACGACTTTGTCTACACTCAGTGCAAGAGCGCGAGACAAATGCGCGGACCGGAGCAGAAGCGTGAGCGCGAGTAAACCCGCTACAAACTTAGTTTTTACGCGAGTGCAGAGCTCTCTTGAGCTCTGCTTGCACAAAAAAGAGGATGCTCTTTTCTGCATCCTCTTTTTGCGCAAAACAAGAGCGCGAGACGGGACTCGAACCCGCGACCCCGACCTTGGCAAGGTCGTGCTCCACCAACTGAGCCACTCGCGCACATAAGTCTGACGTATCAGACTTAGTCATTATACTCAATGAATAACCGCATGTCAACTCTTTTTTGAAAACACTCCCGCAAGTTTCTGTTGCTCTTTCGGGGAGAATCTACCATCTCACATTCCAGCGCTCGGAGTATTCTCCATATTTTTCTACTGCAGGATGCTGTTTCGCAATCTTTCCTTCCATATCCTGTTCCTTTTTTAGATAGGACAGGAACTTCTGTTCATCAATCGGAAGTGTCACCCAGTCATCTGTCCACTGAGACAGATATGCCGCGTTGCTGATGGTCAGACCATTAATCCCCTCGATGCCCGGAGCGATCAGCTCTTTTCCTTTTCGGATTGCGTCCGCAAAGTTCTCCAGAATCAGCAGGTGATCCTGCTTCTGAGGCTTCTGCTCGATCACTCTCTGCTCATAATCCGGAGTCGGCATGCTCTCCGTGGAGGTTTTGCAGAGGATTCGTTCATCCTCCTGCAAAAGCTGCAGGGTGAGCTTTCCGTTTTCAATCACGGCTTTCCCTCTCGTGCCGCTGATCTCCATCCGGTTTGTGCCGGGGTATTCCCCTGTTGAAGAGATAAAAACAGCATTGGCACCATTGGCATACTCTGCGTAAATAGTCACATCATCCTCCACCTGGATCCGGTGGTACTGTCCTTTTCTGCAAAAGGCACGCACTCTTGTCGGCATCCCCATGATCCACTGCCAGATGTCAAGATTATGCGGGCACTGGTTTATGAGTACACCGCCGCCCTCGCCGTTCCAGGTTGCCCGCCAGTCTCCGGAGTCGTAATAGCTCTGTGTCCGATACCAGTTATTGACAATCCATACAAAGCGCTTGACCTCGCCTAGCTCGCCACGCATCACAATCTCGCGAATGCGCTTATAAAGGGGATTGGTTCGCTGGTTATACATAATCGCGAACTTACCGCGGCTTTCCTTTGCGGCCTGATTCATTCTCCGCACGCTTGCCGTATCAATTCCGGCAGGCTTTTCCGTAAGTACATGCAGGTCTGCCCGCAGTCCCGCAATCGAGATCTCGGGATGAAGAATATGCGGCGTGGCAATCAGAATGGCATCCACCTCACCGGATGTAATCAATTTCTGATAGTCGGTGTATCCGGTGACCTCTTCCCCAAACTGTTCCTTTGCCCACTTTAGTCTCCTGTCCTCTATGTCACAGACAGCAGTAAGCTTAAGTCCTGCCACGTCTCCGCGATAGACATGCATGGCATGGGCACTTCCCATGTTTCCTATTCCTATGACTCCAAGTCGAATCTCATCCATGTCCGGTTATTCTTCCTCTCCTGGTTATTGGTAGTTTCCAAGGGTGATATCGGTCTCCTCGAAGTTCTCGACCGATTGCCCTTTTTCATAAAAATGCACTGCATTATGTAAGATTCCGTCAAAGGTATAGAAATCATCCTCCGGTGGAATTGGAAGCTGTACGGTTTCCTTCTTACATCCTGCTTTATAGATAGCGGTAATCAACTCAATGGTGCGTCGTCCGTCCTCGCCGGTGATTAACGGTCTGGTTCCATTCTCCAGCGCCGTCAGCACATCATCGATCTCGCCGGTGTGTCCCTCGTATTTTAAATCCGGAATGGATTCATAATAAGCCTCCAGCTGCTCCTGCAGCTTTGTATTTTCCTCGGGAAATCCATTGGATCTGGAAACCTGTGCCCTGACTGACCAGGGTGCGGAAATCTTGGCGTCCGCACACTGCAGGACGATTCCCTGCTCCTCGCCATGGTGCACTACAGAGCTTACGACCTCTGCCACACTGTTGTCCTCATAGCGCAGGCATGCCAGGGATAAATCCTCTACCTCGGAGTTGTCGTGCATGACATTGGTAAGAAGTGCCATGACCTCCTTCGGCAGCCCCTGTTCCATCCAGTTGATCATATCGATATGATGTACGGCATGATTGAGTGTTGGTCCGCCGCCTTCCTTCTCCCAGGTGCCGCGCCACCACAGATCATAGTAGCTGTGGCCGCGCCACCAGTAGGAGTTGACGTGTGCACAGCAGATTTTGCCTGCCAGACCGCTGTCGAGAACCTTCTTTAATTTATAGATGGAATTGCGGAATCGGTTCTGCGCGATGCACGCAAGCGTGACTCCGTTTGCTTTCTCAGCTTCTAACATTTTGTCACATTCTGCGAGACAGGTAGCCATAGGCTTCTCTACTACAACGTTACAGCCGTGATTCATCGCAGCGATTGAAATCGGCGCATGAACATAGGGAGGAGTACATACGTGCACGAGATCAATCTCAATGCCTGAGGATAGCATCTGCTCATAATCTGCAAACACCTGGCTGTCAAGATGGTATTCTTCTTTGATTTTCTCAGCTTTCTCAGGGTATATATCGCACAGCGCTACAACCTTACAGCGCTCCGGAAATGTCGTAAGTCCGTCCAGATGTGCATGTGCAATCGAGCCCGTTCCAACAATAGCAACTTTTATCATAGTGATTACCTGTCCTTATTTTATTTTCTGTGCGGCAAGCTCAGCCTTTACGCAAAGCTCGGCTGCCTTAAAGGCATGCTCCTGTGTCATCGCATTTTCTGTCCGGTTAATGCAGTCTAAAATGAGCTGGCCAAAGAACGGATAACCCACCTTACCTGACACCTCGAAGTGCTTTTCCCCTTCCTTGTTGACCAGAAAAACGTGGTCTGCACTGCCGTCGCCGGTTCCAACGTTCACGTATTTTCTAAGCTCAATGTATCCTTCGGTTCCCAGAATAAAGGTACGTCCGTCTCCCCAGGTGGATAAGCCATCCGGTGTAAACCAGTCAACTCTGAAATGCTGGGTGGCCCCGTTGTCACCTACAAGCACTGCGTCTCCGAAATCCTCAAGCTCCGGGTAATCGGGATGTCCGTAGTTGCCTACCTGGCTGTAACGAACCTCTGCATCCTTGACATTACAATAATACAAAAACTGCTCAATCTGGTGGCTTCCGATATCGCACAGGATGCCGCCGTAGTATTCCTTTTTAAAAAACCAATCGGGCCGCTTACTCGGATCACCCACTCTGTGCGGACCGAAACCATCGACGTGAATCGGTGTGCCAATGGCTCCCTCTTCAATCAGCTGACCGGCAAACACTGTAGCCTCCACATGGATTCGCTCACTATAGTAAACCATGTATTTGCGCCCGGTCTTTGCAACCATAGCCTTTGCATCTTCAAGCTGCTCTAACGTGGTAAGCGGTGCCTTATCGGTAAAATAGTCCTTTCCTGCTGCCATCACGCGCAGTCCGAGAGCACAGCGTTTGCTTGTCACGGCGGCGCCACACACTAACTTCACCTCCGGATCCTCTAATACCTGCTCCTCACTGCGTGCAGCCATCGCATCCGGAAATGCCTTTTGAAAAGCCTTTACTTTCTCCGGGTCGGGATCATATACCCATTTTACGACCGCGCCTGCTTCCACAAGACCATTGCACATCCCATAGATATGTCCATGATCCAGTGCAACGGCCGCAATCATAAACTCACCTTTTTCTACCACCGGATTTGGTTTTCCCTTGGGAGCATAATTCATACCATCACTCGAATTGCCCATTTTTTTCCGCCTTTCTTAGAAATTCCCCGGGGAAGCCCCGGGGAACTCTGTTATCACATTACTATTTATTGCTGCAATTAGTTTCCTTTGTAGTATGCAGTTCTCTCATCAATAATGGTCTGAACACCGGCATACTCAAGCTGCTCCATATACTCATCGAAGGTTGATTCGAACTCGGACTCCGGACAGGTAACGCATTTAACCTGATACTCATCTTTTACCAGATTGAGGTCAGTAAGTAGCTCAGAGGTTGAAGGAGAGGTATAGGTTGAATCATGGCAGATGGTTCCCTTTAATGCATTTTCGTAATTGTTGATTACATGATCCTCATAACCAGGAGCCTCTTTGGAAGTACATGCATTGAAATCGTCTACGTTTGCAAAGTAACCCTGATTACCTACGAGGAAGAGGTCTGTACGGATCCAGTCTTTGTCGGTGGAGTTGTAAGCGGCATCCTTAACAACCGGAACAGTGCCATCATAATCAAAGTGCTCGCCTTCAAAACCATGATAGAATACGAAACCACCCTCTTTTGTGCTCATCCAGTCAAGGTATGTCATACATGCCTCTACCTTCTCTGCATCTGCTGTCTTCGGACAGAATGCAATCAGACCGCCAGATGCATAAGCTGCACTGTACTGTTTACCGTCGTTGATGTTTTTTAAGTTCTCAATGGATACGAAATCCGCCCCCGGAACGTTCTCCTGAAGGGTCTTTAATAAGGAACCACGTAATACATCCACGTTACCATTTACGTTGTGCTCTGCAAAAGCAAGTGCACCGGTTACCTCGTAACTCTTGAACTGATCCTCACTTAAGGTGTAATACTCAGGATGTAAGATTCCTGCATTGTACATCTTGTTTAAGTAACGATAAAAATCACGCATGCCCTTGTCATAATACTCAGAAACCGCATCCTCGGTACCAGCGATAGCAAACTCTGTCGGATCACTTACGACCTGGGAAAAGGCGGTCTTCATATTCCACATCTGATAGAGAATGGCACCAACCACGTCTTTTCTTCCATCCGGATTATTATGAACCATCTCATTTAATACATCAAACAGCTCATCCGGAGTTGTAGGAACGCTCTTGCCTAATTTGTCTAACCAGTCTTTACGAATGAAGAGATTGGATTTTGCGGTTGTTGCACGTCTTGCAACGATACCATATAGCGCTCCGTCTGCATTTCTTCCGATATCAATAACGTCCTCACCAAGATAAGCTTTTAAGTTCTGTGCCTGGTCAGGTCCGGAGATAAACTCGTTCAAATCCCATGTTCCACCCTGATTGAAGTAATCCTCAGCATATGCATAGGTGTAGGTAATGGTCAGATCCGGTGCAGTCTGAGATGCTACCATTGTCTGCATCTTTGTAACCTCATCCCATCTGGAAACCGGTACGTATTCAACATTGATACCTACCTTTGCCATCTGCTCCTGCGCATACTTGGTCCAGCGGTTGTCTGTAATAGTGGATCCATCCGGCGCATTGCTTCGGTCAAACAGCTCAACAGTAATTGTCACATCATCAAACATCTTGGAACCATAGGTGGTCTGATATTTGCTTGCAGTCTCTGTCTCAGCCTCAGATTCTGCTGTTTCTGTGGCAGCGGTTTCCTGTTTGGTCTCTGTCGCACTTTCCTTCGGTGCTTCAGTTGTGGTCTCAGAAGCGGAATTGCCGCAACCCACAAGCCCGGTGCCTACCATGGTAAGTACAAGTAAGCTTGCCAACATTTTTCTTTTCATACTTATATTCTCCCTTTTTCAATATTTTATGTAAACCATATTGGTTTATCATCCTTTTACAGATCCGATCATGACACCCTTTACAAAGTATTTCTGAAGCCATGGATAAACAATTAAGATCGGTATCGTGGATACGGCTACGGTCGCCATCTTGAGCGACTGTGTCATAACCTGTGTGCCGACACCCTCTAAACTTGCTCCTGAGTTGTTTAATTCTTCACCGAACAAAAGTCCGCGCAGACGAAGTTGTAAGGTATATTTCTCCGGGCTCTGGATGTAGATGAGTGCATCAAAATAGGTATTCCAGTATCCCACCGCATAGAACAGTCCGATTGTTGCGATGATTGGAAGGGAAAGTGGCAACACAATTTTTACCAATGTCTGCATATAGGAGGCTCCGTCAATTCTCGCTGCTTCCTCAAGACTTTCGGGAAGATTCAGGAAAAAAGTGCGCATTACAATGAAGTTAAATACATTGACTGCCTGAGGTACAAACAGTGCTGCCATCGTATCGTAGAGCCCCACGCCTTTTACCACAAGAAAGGTCGGAATCATCCCACCGCCGAAGTACATTGTAAACAGAATAAACATCGTGATCGTTTTTCTGCCCGGAAGATCCTTTCGGGACAGGGCGTAGGATGCAAAAACGGTCAACACAAGACTGAGCAATGTGCCGAGTATCGTGATGATCACAGTTGTTCTCATTGCTAACCAGATCTGTGTCTTGCCGAGAATCTGATGATATGCCTCTAACGTGAAATCAATCGGAAAGAAAGTAACGATTCCAGATAGCACAGCGTTATATCCGCTCAGGGAATATGCAATTACATTTAGGAACGGATAGAGGCAGACAAATGCTAGCAACGCAATCAGTATATAGTTGATAACCGTTCCAACTGTCCATTTTGATTTTTTCTTTATAGCTGTCTTTGCCATATCGCACCTCCTAAATGATTCCGTCCTCGCCAATTGCCTTGGCAAATTTATCAGCCGCTAGCAAGATAATGATATTGATCACGGACTGAAATAATCCGATTGCAGTCGAATCGCTGTATTTTGCCCGCTCAATACCGATTCGGTAGGTATAGGTACTGATTACCTCAGATACCTGCATAACCTTCTTATTTCCGAGGAGTAACGGCGCATCTAGTCCAATGGACATCATCTTGGAGATCTGGAGGATCAGCATCGTGACGATTACGGATTTGATGGATGGCAAGGTAATATAGATCAGTCTCTGGAATTTCGTCGCTCCATCGAGATAAGCCGCCTCATAGAGACTCTCATCCACGCCGGTCAATGCCGCTAGATAAATGATGGTTCCCCATCCGATTTCTTTCCATACGTTACATACGATGTAGGTGAAAACCCACCAGCCTTTATTGCTTAAGAAGGGTATGGATTCTCCACCAAGTGAATTAATCAGGTTATTGATGGTTCCGCCCTGCTGTTGGAACATATTTGTTGCGATACCTGCAACAACCACCCATGATACAAAGTGCGGAAGATAGAGCACGGACTGTGTCAGCTTCTTGAAGGTCGGATGAAATACTTCGTTTAGCATTAACGATACTATAATAGTTAATGGAAAGCTTACAGCAAGCGTTGACAGATTCAGTACAAGTGTGTTTCGGATCGCTAACCAGAAGTTATGGTTGGAGAAAATCTTCTGAAAGACCTTAAGCCCGCACCACGGACTTTTCATCACTCCCTCAAAAACGTTGTAGTCCTTAAATGCGATGACAATTCCATACATGGGAAT
>CALZEZ010000043.1 GCA_945643825.1 uncultured Lachnospiraceae bacterium | reverse complement strand
AAGGGCTCTGAAATTGTATATGTTGATAATCTCGGAAAGGTAATTGAGACCAGCGATCGTAAAGAACCTGTTGCCGGCCAGGATGTGTATCTTACTATTGATAAAGATCTTCAGGAAGCTGTTTACCATATTTTAGAGCAGAAGCTTGCCGGAATTCTTCTTGCCAAGATATCAAATATTAAGGAGTACACCCCCAGAGAGAATGCCTCGCGAAGTGATATTGTAATCCCCATATATGATGTTTATTATGCACTGATAAACAACAGTGTCATAGATATTTCCCATTTTTCTTCCCCTGATGCAGGAGAGGCAGAAACTGCTGTACATGAGACCTATCTTGAGAAAAAGGAGAAAGTGCTCCAGAAGTTGCGTGAGGAACTTACCCAGACGCATACTCCTTATAATAAGCTTAATCAGGAATACCAGGTTTATGAGAGCTTTTTAGTTTCATCTATTTTGTATAAACAGAATATTATACCGGAATCTGCCATCAACACGAACGATGCCACTTACATTGCCTGGACAAAGGATGAGACTATCAGTTTATCCGAATATATTAATTATTGTATTGCACAGAACTGGGTTGATGTATCAAAGCTTGACCTGTCAAGTCAGTATCTGGATTCCTCTGAGATCTATTCAAAGATTGTCGATACTATATTGAATAATTTAGAAACAAACACCGATTTCGACAAAAAAATATTCAAATATATGATTAAATCAGACATGATCTCAGGAAAACAGATCTGTAAGATTCTGTTGGAGCAACAGCTGATTGAGATTGATGAAACAGAGGAATCTCAATTTCTGGCGGGAAAGATTAGTTCCTATAATTTTATGTTGAATCGTATCCGTGATCTCGACATTACCCCCGCACAGCTTGCGCTTGACCCCTATGCCGCATCCGTAGTGATTACAGATGTAAACACAGGAGAAGTGCGTGCGCTTGTTTCCTATCCAAGCTATGACAACAATAAAATGGCCAATGGTGTAGATGCAGAGTATTATGCCCGATTGAATTCTGATCTGTCATCCCCATTATTAAATTATGCGACCCAGCAAAGAACAGCTCCGGGATCCACCTTCAAAATGGTGTCTGCAACAGCAGGATTGGAAGAAGGGGTAATCACTACCTCAAGCAGCATCCGTTGTAATGGTATCTTTGAGAATATTACACCATCTCCCCGATGCTGGATTTATCCCCGTGGTACCCATGGCTCGTTGAATGTCAGTGGCGGTATTGAGAATTCTTGTAATGTCTTCTTCTATGAGGTTGGATACCGTCTCGGTCAAAACGGCGAAAAATATGACAGTGATACCGGACTTGCGAAGCTCGCAAAATATGCGGATTTATATGGTCTTTCCGAAAAATCAGGAGTGGAAATAGAGGAATATCAGCCTAAGATTTCTGATTTTGATGCGGTTCGATCTGCAATCGGGCAGGGCACACACAACTATACAACAGTTGGTTTAGCCCGCTATGTCACAGCAGTTGCAAACAGTGGAACCTGTTTCCAGCTTACCTTGCTTGATCATGTATCTGACCGCAACGGGAATACGATCAAAGATTATCAGGCTGAAGTTCGCAACACCATCACACTGCCTGACTCCACATGGAAATCAATTCATTCCGGCATGCGAAAGGTTGTGCAGAACAAAGCATATTTTTCTGACCTGCCAATTAGTGTTGCCGGTAAAACAGGAACCGCTCAGGAGAGTGCATCCCGAGCAAATCATGCTATTTTTGTTGGATATGCGCCCTATGAAAATCCTGAGATAGCAATTGCTACACGTGTTGCCTTTGGATATAGCTCTGATTATGCTGCTCAAATATCAAGAGATGTTATCAAATATTATTTCCATGTTGAAGATGAAGAGACGATGGTTACCGGAACTGCGGATGCCGTATCCGGTGGCAGTACAAATACTGATTAAGGAGCATATATGAACCACTTAGTTATAATAAAAAGCTTTTCCAAAGGAATCAGTCTTATTTTGGATAAGGATGCCGATTTTGAAGATTTATTGCGAGAGGTCGTTACTCGTTTTATGGAATCCTCTGATTTTTTCAAAGATGCCAGAATCGCTCTTTCCTTTGAGGGGC
Organism: uncultured Lachnospiraceae bacterium; assembly: GCA_945643825.1. Lineage (GTDB taxonomy): Bacteria > Bacillota > Clostridia > Lachnospirales > Lachnospiraceae > UMGS2037. The sequence continues at coordinate 6,378 of CALZEZ010000043.1, read as the reverse complement.
GGCTTCTGTCTACCGAAGAAGAGGAGCGTATTATTGATGCCATTGAGCAGAACAGCAGGGTAAAGGTTGTATGTATTCTGGACAAAGATGAAACCTCCAACAAGATATATATAAAAGCATTAGAGCAGCTTGATCCCCACGTCTCTCCAGATGCATCCCATGAGGAGTGTCAGATTCATTTCGGCTCTCTATCAAACGGAGAAACACTGGAAAGCAATAAATCCTTATTAATCCTTGGTGACGTCTCAGAGGGAGCACTGGTTGTGTCTGACAGAAGTGTTTTCGTCCTTGGAACGTTGGAAGGTGAGGTGTTCTGTGGTAATGATAAGACAAATCAGGGACAGGTCATGATATATGCACACAATTTTGTTCCTACACGGGTTAAAATAGGACCTTTCCGCATCAATGACAAGGAACTGAAGAGCAAAAAGCATTTTATGAAAAAATGTGCACAGATTGCATACTTACAGGATGATAAAATTGTTGTTGAAAACTTTAATTCCAGCATTTGGAATACACTTAAACTATTTTAAGCTACCAACGAGATACTGGTTTATTTGACCAGGCGACAAGAATTGATATGGAGGAAGACTACCATGTGTGAAGTTATTGTCGTCACTTCAGGAAAAGGCGGTGTGGGAAAGACCACCACATCAGCAAACGTTGGTACCGGTCTGTCTGTCATGGGTAAAAAGGTTGCTCTGATTGATACCGATATTGGTCTTAGAAACCTTGATGTTGTAATGGGACTGGAGAATCGCATCGTTTATAATCTGGTTGATGTCATCGAGGGGAAATGCCGTGCAAAGCAAGCTCTCATAAAAGACAAGCGTCATCCCAACCTTTACCTGCTCCCCTCTGCACAGGCTAGAGACAAAACAGCAGTTAATCCGGAACAGATGAAAAAGCTTCTTGATTCTATGCGACAGCAATTTGATTATATCATTTTAGATTGTCCTGCTGGAATTGAACAAGGCTTTCAGAATGCAATTGCGGGAGCTGACCGGGCAATCGTTGTTACCACGCCGGAAGTATCCGCAATAAGAGATGCCGACAGAATCATCGGCTTGCTAGAAGCAAATGATATTAAAAATATGGATCTTGTGATTAATCGCCTTCGCTTTGATATGATCAAAAGAGGAGAGATGATGTCGAGTGCTGATGTTGTTGAAATACTATCCATTCCGCTACTGGGAATCGTACCGGATGATGAAAACGTAGTTGTATCAACAAATCAGGGAGAACCTCTGGTTGGACGTGCTTCTCTCGCCGGACAAGCATATTCCAATATATGTGAGCGCATTTTAGGACGTGAGGTTCCGATTATGGAACTGGAAAAGGGTATTTCTTTCTGGACCAAGGTGTCCGGCATGTTCCAGAAAAGACAGGAGGTTCGGCATGGTGTTTAGAAAAATTTTTCGACGCAAATCATCAAAAGAAATCGCCAAGGATCGTTTGAAAATACTACTCATTTCTGATCGCGTGAATTGCTCGCAGGAAATGATGGAGATGATTAAGCATGACATTGCACAGGTCATTTCCAAATACATGAAAATAGATACACAAAGTATGGAAATTCAGATTACCAAAACCGGAACAAAGGGGAGAGAAGCAAAAAATCCGACCCTGTATGCCAATATACCCATTCTTGATTTACATACCTGATTACAAGAGACTAAAAGGAAACTATGTTTAAACAATATCGCCTCAGAGATTATGATTTTAAATTAATAATACTGGTAGTCGCCCTGACGCTCATAGGAATACTGGCAATTGGAAGTGCAAAGGCATCGGTTCAACAGACTCAGATTTATGGTTTTGTCCTAGGACTATTTGTCATGCTGTTTTTGTCCCTGTTTGATTATTCCCTTGTTCTTAAATTTTACTGGGTTTTTTACCTGATTAATATTGTACTTCTCATTCTGGTAAACACCGGAATGGGTAGTACCGGAGGCGGTGCACAACGCTGGCTATCTTTGCTTGGAATTCGTTTCCAGCCCTCTGAACTTGCTAAAATTTTATTGATTTTATTTTATGCAGCGTTTATTATGAAATATAGGGAACGAATTAATACAGTTAAATTTCTCATAGTTGCATTATTTCTACTGGCACCGGTTATTAAGCTGATTTATGACCAGCCTGATCTTTCTACGAGTATTGTTGTCACTGTTGTTTTTTGTTCCATACTGTTTATGGCAGGTCTCAGTTATAAAATTATACTGGGAATTCTAGTGGTAACGATTCCATCTGCGCTTATCTTTCTCTATCTGGTGTTACAGCCGGATCAACAGATTATTGAACAGTATCAACAGAATCGTATTCTGGGATGGCTTCATCCAGAGGCTTATGCCAATACCATTGCCTATCAGCAGATTAATTCCAAAATTGCCATAGGCTCCGGTCAGTTATTTGGCAAGGGTTATAATACGAATGTGATCAGTTCAGTCAAGAATGGCAATTTTATTTCCCAGCCACAGACCGATTTCATTTTTGCCGTAATAGGAGAGGAATTTGGTTTTGTCGGAACCTGCACGGTTATTCTTCTTATAATTTTTATCGCGATAGAGTGCTGTCTCTGTGCCAGAAAAGCCAAGGATACTGCAGGAATGATTATTTGTACCGGAGTTGGAACCATGATTGGTTTTCAGGGCTTTTTGAACATCGGTGTTGCCACCGGTATCATGCCTAACACCGGATTGCCATTGCCATTTGTCAGTGCAGGGTTATCTTCCCTGCTTACTTGCTATATCGGAATTGGGGTAGTACTAAATGTTCGACTTCAGGCAAGAAAGTCGAATAACAATAAAGAGAGGGAATTTCTATGAACATTGCACTCATTGCACATGATGCAAAGAAAAAGCTGATGCAGAATTTCTGTATTGCTTACAGAGGTATTTTAAGTAAAAATGAATTGTATGCAACCGGCACAACAGGAAGACTGATTGAAGAGGTTACAAATCTGAACATTCATAAATTTCTTGCCGGACATCTGGGAGGGACACAACAGATTGGAGCTCAGATCGAACACAACGAGATCGATCTTGTTATTTTTCTCAGAGATCCGCTCACACCAAAATCGCATGAGCCGGATGTCAATAATGTCATTCGTCTCTGTGATACACACAATATCCCGTTAGCTACTAATCTGGCTACGGCAGAGTTATTGATCAAATCACTGGACAGAGGAGATATGGAGTGGCGTGAAATGTACAAATAGATGTATCCATACAATTTCATTTCTTGTATGTTTTGCATTAACATGCACTCTTTTAACCGGATGTGGCACGCCGGCATATGATATGCCATACGATACTAACTATGGGGTAAGCTCTTATCGGATTAATGTTACAAGCTCCTCCGAGCGTGCAAAATCGTTTGCTGCTGATTTGTGTGTCTCTGACGCAAATGTTGTCAGTAACCCTCAGCTTGATGTAGAGAGTGCATCGGCTGTCGGCCTTTTTAATCTGAAAAGCGGTCAAACCATCTATGGTAAAAATCTATACACCAGACTGGCTCCTGCCAGTCTTACGAAGATTATGACTGCATTAGTTGCGCTAAAATATGGTTCTGCCGATCAGATACTCACAGCATCCGATCAGGTTGTAATTAAAGAATCCGGCGCACAATTGTGTGGCATCAAGCCTGGTGATCAGATGACCTTAAATCAGGCTTTACATATTCTATTAATCTATTCTGCTAATGATGTCGCAATATTGATAGCAGAGGGCATAGCAGGAAGTGTAGATGCGTTTTGTGCATTAATGAATAAGGAAGCCGCTGCGCTTGGAGCTACTGGGAGTAATTTTGTAAATCCTAATGGTCTCACTGCAGACGATCATTATGTTACTGCTTATGATATGTACCTGATTTTTAACGAAGCAATGAAGTACGATCTTTTCAATGAGATTATTCAGACTCTAAGCTACACCACGATTTATACTCTGGCAAATGGTGACAGTAAGGAAATTACTGTTAATAACACAAATCGATATCTAAGAGATAATGCCACCCCTCCTGAATTAATTACCATAATCGGTGGAAAAACCGGCACAACTGCGGCCGCCGGTCATTGTTTGATTCTTCTTTCCAGAGATTCCACCGGTAATCCATATATTTCTATCATTTTGAAATCGGATTCCAGTGATAATCTGTATCTACAAATGTCAAATCTATTAGAAGAAATTAACAGACAAAACTGATTTTTAAGTTGTATTTTTGTTTAGTATCACTTATAATGAGTAGTAGAAAAATACATTCAGGAGGACAGTCCAATGGTTCAGTTAATTGTAGGCAAAAAAGGTAAAGGAAAAACAAAACATTTATTGGATAAAGTCAATCAGGAAGTGAAGGAAGTATCCGGAAGTATTGTTTATCTGGATAAATCAACAAAACATATGTATGAACTGAATAATAAAGTTCGTTTGATTGATGTATCAGATTATTTAATTGACAACAGTGACGCTTTCTTAGGATTTTTATGCGGTATTGTTTCACAGGATCATGATCTTGAACAGATGTACTTAGACAGCTTCTTAAAAATTGCTCATATAGAAGATGATGATATCACACCAATCATTGCAAGGCTTGATCAGATTAGTGATAAATTTCATGTTAATTTCGTATTAAGTGTATCTAAGGATGAAGTTGAACTACCGGAATCATTGAAAGAAAAGATTATCGTGTCTCTGTAGTGTAAGAAAAGCCTCGGACCGGTTCCGAGGTTTTTTTATGTGATAGGAAATTGCTCGTGTGTAGTGCGAAGCTAACAAGAATCGACGTAGGAGATTCTTGCAAGCGGATGCGCTGGCATCCGCTTTTTTTATGTAATAGGAACAGGAAAGGAGGAAATCATGTCTACTCGAGCTTCCAATATTCGAAAATATCACAGCCCAATAAACATCAATATCGGTATGTTGGTTTTTCTGTGTATTTTTGGATATCTTGTAATTTGTGTTGTCATGTACTTTCGTTCTGATCCTGTTGTTGGTTATGAGGTTAAAAAGGGATCCCTTTCTGTTAACAACATTTATGAAGGAATTGCTCTGCGCAATGAAAACGTTGTGACAAGCACAGATGCAGGATACGTAAATTATTATGCCAGAGAAGGAGAGCGCGTAGCAGTTGGAAATTTGGTCTACTCTGTTGATGAAACCGGACGACTGAAGGATTATCTGACAGAGCATTCTTCCAATGACAATCCTTTATCTGACAGTGACTTACTGGAAATCAAATCCGACATTGTCAACTTCATTCACAACTTTTCCACGGAACGTTTCAACCACACTTATGATTTTAAGTATTCCATGCAGGGAACCGTCCTCAAGCTTGCAAACAATGCGTTACTGGGCAATATTGAGGCATTAACCGCTAATAATATGAGTGGAAACGTTAATCTGTGTTACTCACCCAATTCCGGCATTGCTATCTACTCTGTCGATGGGTTTGAGGAACGACAGCCATCTGAAATTAAAGGCAGCGACTTTGACAAGGAGCATTATAATAAAACACTTTTGTTAAACAATCACCTCGTCGCAGCCGGTGATCCGGTTTATAAGCTGTCTACTTCCGAGGATTGGTCTCTTGTCATACGTACACCAAACCATGTTGCCACAGAGCTTAAAGAGCTCGAGTATGTTAAGGTTCGATTTCTAAAAAATCAATATGAATCCTGGGGCAAGGTAGATTTGCTCGGTATCTGTGATGACGATTCAGACTCTACCTTTGTGGAGCTTTGCTTTACCAACTCCATGATTACCTTCTGTACCGATCGATTCCTTGATGTTGAGTTGATAACAGAAGAAGAAGAAGGCTTAAAAATACCGAATTCAGCAATTGTTCAGAAAGAGTTTTTTCTTGTCCCGGAAGATTATCTTCAACAAGGAAACAACAGCAGCTCCTTTGGCGTCATCCGAGAAATCTATAATGAAGACGGTTCCAAGAGCAGCGAGTTTGTTGAAACACCAATTTATGAACATATGAATTCAGAATATTATCTGGATGATTCCCAGCTTAGAATCGGAGATGTCCTCTTAAAACCGAATTCCATGGAGCCTTATACCGTGTCAAAGCGTGGCGGATTAATCGGCGTCTATAATATCAATAAGGGTTATGCTGATTTTAAACAAATTCAGATTCTGTATCAGAATGAAGAATATTCTATTGTAAAATCCAACACGGAATACGGATTAAATGCTTATGACTATATTGCCCTGGATGCAGAAACAGTAACCGTCAATGATTTTATCTATGAATAAAAAGGAGCATATTACTTTGATCAAAGATAATCTGGAAGCAGTAAAAGAAAAATGCAGAGCAGCTTGCACTGCCGTTGGTCGTATCGAACAGGATGTTACTCTGATTGCTGTCAGCAAAACCAAA
>CALZEZ010000042.1 GCA_945643825.1 uncultured Lachnospiraceae bacterium | reverse complement strand
ACCTTTATGAATGGTATTCCGGCAGCAATCAGTGAATCAGCAAAGATGGATGGCGCAAACGACATGGTGATTTTTGTCAAACTGATTTTACCGCTCAGTAAACCGCTCATCGCGACACTTGGTCTGTTCTCTGCACTGGCGTACTGGAACGACTGGTACAACTGCATGCTATACATCACCAATGAGAACATGTTCAACCTGCAGTATTATCTCCAGAGACTTCTTGGAAGTGCCGAGGCGCTTCGCATTGTCGCAGAGAAATCCGGTATTGCACTGCCCTCGATTCCACTCGAGAGTATGAAAATGGCGATGACAGTCATTGCGACCGGTCCGATTGTTCTGCTCTATCCGTTTGTACAGCGCTATTTTGTAAAGGGTCTTACAATCGGTGCAGTAAAAGGTTGATTCAACAATTTATTTAACAAAAAGAGATCAAAAGCATAGTGCTTCTGATGATAAAAAGGAGGATTTATTCATGAAAAGAAAGGCTTTATCATTAATGTTAGCTACCGCAGTGGTAGCAGCTACATTGGCAGGATGTGGAAGCTCCGCATCCACTGACTCATCCGCAGCAGCTTCAAGCAGCTCCGACAGCAGCTCCGCACAGAGCAGTTCTACTGAGGTGGCAGCACCGACCGGTGACGCATTTGCCAATCTGCCGGATACGATTAAGGGCAATCCGATTAAGGCAACACCTGAGATGTATGCAAACACCGACTTAAGCAAGCCATATACCGTTAATATGTATCTGATCGGTGACACCCCGAATGACTGGCAAAATGCACTGGATCAGATGAACGCTTATCTTGAGCCGTTCAATACCACACTGGCAGTTACCTTCATGAGCTGGTCCGATTACCAGACCATGTACACCCTGAACCTTGCAGGTGGTGCGGATATTGATTTGATCTTTACTGCTCCCTGGTGCTATATGTACACAGAGGCTGCAAAGGGCTCCTTCTATGAGCTGACAGATGAATTTATTAGCAAATATATGCCGCTTGCTGCTAAATACCAGGCTAAGGAGAGCTGGGATGAGACCACTCTTGCAGGCAAAACGATTGCCGTTCCGAGTAACACAGCACAGCCGATGGGTAAGATCGTTGCAGTCCGTCAGGATCTCATGGAGAAATACGGCATGACCGAGCTCAAAAACTGGGAAGATTACAAGAAATATATGCTGACCATTGCCGAGAAGGAGACTCCGGAAAGCGGAATTTATGCTCTGGCAGCAGCAGGAGATAACAATGAGCTGTGGGATGTATATCGTCAGCAGACCGATACCTTCCTTGCACTGGACTCCAACTACACCGATTTCATCTACGAGTACAAGGGACAGCTTCCTACCAAGGATGATATCAAGCTGGTATACGAGTATGAGCCGTTCAGAGCCTATGCTAAGGATATGAAGGAAATGGCAGATGCAGGTTGCTGGAGCCGTAGCGCATTAACCAACACCGTAACGGACGACGATGCCTTTGGCGCACTGCAGGGAGCATCCATTGCATGGAACGGATCCGTATTTACCTATATGAAACAAGCTGAGCAGACCGAGGGCGTACAATGTGCTGCTTATGATCTGACAACCGATCATCTGGTAGGCTGTGAGGCTTATTCCAACAACGATATGGCAATCACCGCTTCCTCCAAGAACCCGGAGCGTGCAGCAATGGTTCTTGACTTGATTAAGTTTGACACGACACTCAACAGACTGATCGCGCTCGGTGTTGAAAACGTTCACTATACCGTAAATGAGAATGATGAGTACACCAAGACCGACAAGTCCGGTGATTTTGCACCATTTACCGTATCAGCATCCTGGGCAATTAAGAATGGTAACCTGACAGAGGCTGGTGCTCCTGAGCGTGAGAAGGCGATTACCGATGCATGGGAGAAGCGTGTAACCTCCAATCCGACCATCACCTTTGTATTTGATGATGCCAATATCAAATCCTATCTGAATGCGGTAGACGCCATTTTGCAGGATTATGTACCGATGCTAGAGCTTGGTCTTGTTGACGATGTGGATGCTACTCTTGATGAGATGATTAAGAAATGCTATGACGCAGGTCTTCAGAACGTATATGATGAGTTCTATGCACAGTATGATGCTTGGTACGCAACCAGATAATTAAGTTCAGAATGGGGCTGACAGTTGGTCAGCCCCTGCTTATAAAAACTCATAAGAGATGTGAGGGATCAGCGCATGACAATGGATGAAATCGCAGCAAAACTCGGTGTTTCCAAGAGCACGGTTTCCAGAGCCCTGTCCGGTAAGGGACGCATCGGTGAGGAAACCAGACGCAAAATAATAGATTTTGCATCAGCAAACGGACAGACCGCTTCTGTCGAAGGGACTTCCTCCCGGACGATGAAGCAGACCGGCAATCTGGGCGTGGTGTTACCCGCGGATGCCTATGTGTCGGGCAGTGCGTTCTTCCATGAATGTCTGCTTGGAATCTGCGACTATGCGAACAATATGGATTACAATGTAGTGCTCACAACCAGTACCGCCAATGACATATCCGGGATTCACGATCTGGTGGAGCGCGGAAAGGTCGATGGAATTATTCTGACACGTGCGATCGAGAACGGGCAGGATATCGATTATCTGACAGAGATCGGATTCCCCTGCGCTCTGACAGGAACTGCTCCGAGTAAAGGGATCATCCAGGTCGACTCGGACAATGAGATGGCAGCTGAGACATTGACCTCGATGTTAATCGGAAAGGGCTACCGCAAATTTGCACTGCTTGTGGATGAGATGGACTTTAATGTCAATCGTCAGAGACATGACGGCTTCTGCAGGGCAGTGACCAAGGCAGGATTATCCCTGGAAAAGCAATTGATTTACAAAGCATCTCCGAAAATGGAGGTGCATGATATTGAGATTGACGAGATTCTCAATCATAAGGTGGAATGCATCGTGTGCGGTGATGATACACTCTGTACACGGATGATGTCGAAGCTCCAGGCCGAGGGCTACCGCATTCCGATGGATGTTGCAGTGGCCTCGCTCTATAACAGTCCGAGCTTAAACTGCTTCACTCCTTCTGTAACGACCGTAAATATTTCAGCAAAACAGATGGGCAACCTTGTCTGCAAGCAGCTCATCAACAACCTGACAGGCAGAGACTATCAGGTCAGAACAATCATGGATTATGAAATCCTTGTACGAAGATCTACCAACAAAATATATACAGAGAGCGTAGTATAGTGATGAAAATTTGTCTATTTGATGATTGGAAATTCTGTCTGGCGGACAAGAATACGCCGGACTTTGCGAATATAGAAAAAGAAAACTGGAGACAGGTACAGCTCCCGCATGACTGGAGCACGGATTACCCTGTGGATCCGGATTTGCCGACTTGCGGCTCCGGTGGATATGTGGTAGCGGGAATTGGCTATTATCTGCGAAAGCTTCGAATTGATGCTCCCGGAGAGCAGATTGTCCTTTACTTTGAGGGCAGCTATATGAAGACCACCGTTTATGTTAACGGGAAGCAGGCCGGAGGCCATGTCTATGGCTATACCCCGTTTGAGGTGGACATCACGGAGCTTGTTACAAAGGAGGAGAATACCCTGCTTGTGGTTGTGGATAACTCCATGCAGCCGGGCTCCCGGTGGTATTCCGGCTCCGGCCTCACCAGGGACGTCTGGCTTGAGACCAGAAAGCCGGTTCACATTGCAAGATACGGCACCTATCTGACGACGGATCTGTCGAAGCTTCCCGAGGCGAAGCTTGATCTTGTGCTCACATTACATGCTTGCCACGATGCGACAGATGAGGATCGAAACGGACTTGTGATCGGCTATAAGCTGAGTGACCCCGATGGCAGCAGTATCCTGCAGGGAGAGAAGAAGCTTGACACTGCGTTTGAAAAGGCAGACGGCGATGCGACTATCATGACCGGACTCGATGCCCCGATTCCCATGGGACTGTGCACAAGCACCACAGAATTTACATTCCCTGTAAAGAATCCGATGCTTTGGTCACCCGAGACACCGATACTCTATAAATTGGAGCTTTCCCTGCTTCGTGGAAAAGAGCTTCTCGAGACGAGAGTCGAGCAGATTGGCTTTCGCAGTGCAGAATTTGACAACCGCAAGGGCTTTTTATTAAATGGCGAACAGGTAAAGTTAAACGGAGTCTGCCTGCATCACGATGGTGGATGTGTCGGCGCGGCAGTACCGCCTGCGGTCTGGGAACGCAGACTGATGAAATTAAAGGATATGGGCGTAAATGCCATCCGATGTTCACATAATCCACCGGATGTGGCGTTGCTTGATCTCTGTGACCGGTTAGGCTTTCTTGTCATGGATGAGGCATTTGACGAATGGGCGCTCATGAAATCCAAAGAGGTTGGGGCAAACACCCACGAGAGCCACGGCTATTCCATGTATTTTGACGAGTGTCACGAGTGGGATATCAAGACCATGCTTTATCGCGACCGCAACCATACCTCGATCGTCCTCTGGAGTATCGGAAATGAGATTCCTGAGGAGACCGTGGAGGGAGGCGAGAAGCTTGCCATAGAGCTTCGCGAGTATTGCCACACCATCGATCCGTCCAGAAGAATAACGCTGGCACATGACCAGGTTGTGGCAGAGCCGCATCCGGCAAGACAGGAATTCATGGATGAGATTGATGTGGTCGGATATAACTATGTAGGACGTTGGAGAAAGCGCGCGGAGCGCTTCTATGATGAGGATCATGAGAGCTATCCGGAGCGTTGTGTGATCGGAACGGAAAACCCTTCCGCAGGATACATTCGAAGCACCTATCAACTGGAATATGACAGAACCTCCTTCTGGGATAAACCCTATTATACGGCAGCAGTTAGTGTAGGCAAGCTGCTTCGCTACACGATGACACATGATTTTGTTGCCGGTGACTTCATGTGGACCGGAATTGATTACCTCGGCGAATCTAACTGGCCGCAGAAATCTTCCGGCTGCGGATGCCTGGATACCTGTGGCTTTGAGAAGGACAGCTTCTATTTTTATAAGAGTGTCTGGAATCAAAAGGAACGCTTTGCTTATCTTTGCCCGCACTGGAACCTTGACGTGAAGCCCGGAACCATCCTTCCGATGATCTGCTATACGAACTGTGAGGATGCAGAGCTCTTTGTCAATGGCAAGTCCTACGGCATGAAATCCAAGGGCTTCCCGTGCTACGGAATGACGGAGGTATATGGACATTTTGACCGCTACCGCCGCCCTGCCAACACCGACGATCTGTTTCTTAGCTGGGATGTGCCCTATGAGCCCGGTGAGATTGAGGTGGTCGGCTACTATGAGGAAAAGGAAGTGTGCAGATATAAGGTGCAGACGACAGGTGCTGCTACGGTCATTGACGCACAGGCGGATACGACGACACTGCAGGCAGATGGTAGAAGTGTTGCCCAGATAGAGATCAGACTGCTTGATGACGAGGGTCGAAACGACCTGACAGCATGCAATGAGTTAAGCTTTACACTCGATGGCGATGCCGAGATTATCGGTATCGATAACGGAAGACCGGACTGCCACGAGCTGTGGAAGGAGACGAAGTCCCGAACAGCCTTTAACGGAATGGCATACTGTATTATCCGTGCAGGCAAAAACCCCGGTGAGGTGAAGCTCGCGGTCGAGGGAGACAATCTCAAAGCTGCACAGCTGACACTGAAGCTCGTTTAGTTCAATAAAAGCGAATACATAAATAAATAAGAAGTCCGGTGCATTCCTGCATCGGACTTCAGTTTGCTTGTAAAACAAAAAAGAACACTGAAACTTTCAGTGTTCTTTGTAGTCGAAGCGACAGGATTTGAACCTGCGACCTCTGCGTCCCGAACGCAGCGCTCTACCAAGCTGAGCCACGCTTCGATGTGACCGAATAATATAATAACATCACTGCCTCACCATTGTCAATGATTTTTTTGATTTACGGAACAGAATCTCTTGACAATTCCGCAGAATGTGGTACTATCGTAGATGCACGTAAATGCGAATGAATTGCATTTGCAATAAGACTAGTAGAGGTTATTTATGGACATTTTATTTGATATTGCCACGGATGCGCTGATGGATGCGCTCAAGCTGCTTCCCTTTCTCTTTGTCACCTATCTTCTGATTGAGTATCTTGAGCATAAGACAGGCGATAAAACACACCATATGATAGAGAAATCCGGACACTTTGGTCCGATCATAGGTGCTCTGTTCGGAGTCTTCCCGCAATGCGGCTTCTCTGCTGCAGCTTCCAATCTCTATGCAGGCAGAGTGATCACGCTTGGAACCCTGATTTCCATCTATCTGTCTACCTCCGATGAGATGCTTCCGATTCTGATCTCTGAGCAGGCACCGGTGATAACGATTGTCAAGATTCTGGCAGTCAAGGTGATTGTGGGAATGGTTGCAGGAATCTTGATTGATTTCGTGCATCGTACACTCCACGAGAATGAGAAAGAGCCGATGGACATTCACCACCTGTGCGAGCATGAGCACTGCAAATGCGAGACAAAGGGAATCCTTTATTCGGCTGTGCATCATTCGCTTGAGATTTTTGCCTATATTCTGGTGGTCAACTTTGCATTGAATCTTCTGCTTACCTGGATCGGCGAGGCTGCCCTGCAGACATTCCTCCTAAACAGACCGGTAATCGGGGAGCTTGCCGCAGGACTGATCGGACTGATTCCCAACTGTGTGGCGTCTGTCGTTCTGACACAGCTCTATTTAGAGGGCGTTCTCTCTGCAGGACGTATGATCACAGGGCTTCTGGTAAGCTCCGGTGTGGGACTTTTTGTACTATTCCGTGTCAATGATAAGAAGAAGGAAAATTGGAAGATTCTCGGCATTTTGTACGCGGTCGGCGTGATCAGCGGACTGCTTTTTGAACTGCTTGGAATTACCTTTTAGCTATGACGCCAAAGCGTCAGCAAGGTGGAGGTCACAGGATGAACCATATGCACGCTTCGATTCCCGAGCTCCCGGTATTTCCGGAGGGAACCGGCTTAAAGAAAACAAAACAACGTGAGCTGATTTATTCGATTCTGGCGCAGGCGGATACGCCGCTAAACGCACAGGATATCTACCAGAAGCTTCTTATGAATCCGGAATGCACAGGCTCCTATGCGGTATCAACGGTTTACCGCGTACTCCTTGCCTTTGAGGAGAAAAAGCTTGTCACGCAGACCACGATGCCCGGGTCTGAAATGGCATATTATGAGCTGAACAGAGGACATCGCCATTATGCAACCTGCCTGTCCTGTCATAAGCGGATCCCGCTGGAGCATTGTCCCTTTGAGCATCAGATCCTGCCCGACATGAAAAACTCCGATTTCACGATAACCGGACATAGACTGGAGCTCTACGGCTACTGTAAGGACTGCAATATTTCTGAGAAAAACTGACGATGACCGTTTGCCAGAGCCAGCTCATCGGCAGGTGCTTCGCCATGATCCGCAAGATCGTAATAATAACAGCCGCTTGCCGGCTGCAGTGACAGACGGTCTAACGGAAAGCCCTTCTGATACTTCTCATGCGGTTTGTTGCACAGATAGAAATCCTCGCCGCTTAAGTCGCGGCTCATTTTCTCATAGATGTGCTCCTCATCATATACAAAGCACACGCCATTATAGTAGTAGGCATGCAGGATCTTAAGCGTCGGGTCGTCACTGCCCGGCAGCGGAACGCCGTAGGTCTCTGCAAGCTGACTATAGTAATCCGTCATTTCTTCATCACTCATTTCTACGGCAGAGCCATCCGGCAGGATGCGCCTTCGCACATACACACCCGGCTGTAATTCTTCCGGAATCTCCTCAAAATACAAACCCGAATCCGCGGAAAAGACAGGCCGTTTTAGCGCCTGATAATATGCCAGCGCCTTCAGCCTTGCATTCTCGAGCGGAGTTGAGCCACTCTCCTCTATGACAGGAAGCTTATTGATATCTCCGGGAAGATCGGACAGACCGATGACCTCTAAACCGAGCGGAGCGAGATTTCGTCTCATGACAGCTAGCTTTGAGGGATTTTTTGTGCCATATAGAATCGGAGAAGACATCATTTCCATTGCTTGTATATTTCCTTTTCTCGTTGTAAGATAGGTTTATTATATCGTTTTTTTTACATAAAATAAATGGTAACGATAAAAGAGAGGGTACTTATGACACAGGAAAAGCTTTTAGAACTATTACGCGACATGTCCTTAGACGAGAAGATTAACCAGCTGTTTCAGGGAAACGGCTCCTTTTTTACGGACAAGGGTATCGCAACGGGTCCCGCTGCAGATCAGGGATTTTCTGAGCTATCGGTAAGTCTTTGCGGCAGTATTCTGGGTGCAGACGGCGCCGAGAAGCTGCGCGGCATCCAGGAACGATACATGGAGGGACATCCGCATCACATTCCACTGCTTTTCATGGCAGATGTCATCAACGGATTTAAAACCATTTTCCCGATTCCGCTGGCGCAGGGCGCAGCCTTTGATGAGACAGTAGCATACGAGGGCGCGGTTATCGCTGCAAGAGAAGCCGCAGCGGCAGGTCTTCATG
>CALZEZ010000041.1 GCA_945643825.1 uncultured Lachnospiraceae bacterium | reverse complement strand
CCTATCTGCGACAGAAAACCGATGAGCCCCCATGCCCTTCCCTGTTTCGCATCCTCAATATTTGTGCGAACAAGATAATCCAGACAGTTATTCGCAAAGGGCAGCATCGCAAAGAAAAGAAAACCGGCAACACATATCAAAACCATGTTTTCCCGCAGACCAAATAGAGCCATAGCGCCACCGGCAAACACAAGAGAGCCACTGAGTATCTTCACATAGCCCTTCTTAATCCCCCTGATTCCAAGAAGCAAGCTGGATACAAGCATTCCGCAGGCGCAGATTGTCTCACCGATGCCAAGTGTCGTGCTGTCTGTAAAATCAAGGATCAACGGCTCGGAGAGAATCTGAAGCACTCCCATAAAGCAGGTTATCACACCGGACACCAGAATCAATAGCAGAACACCTTTCTTCTCGGTAATGGCTTCCCAGCCTTCCCGGAAGCTTTCCAAAAACGATGCCTGCTTCTCGATCGGTTTGGTCTCAAGACCTCTCTTTACGATACCGGTAGATACAACGGTTACAACAAAGGTGACAATATCAATGATAAGAAGAAGCCGGATATCACTGACGGCAAGAAGCAGTCCGGCAATGACCGGAGATAATAAATACCGTGCGCTGCCTGCAAGACTGACCAGCCCACTGGCCTTGGAATACTCCTCCTTCGTCAGCAGATCCGTCACCGTTGCCCGGTAAGAGGGCTCTAACAGGGAAGAAAAAACCGAGCTGATCAAAACACCGACACAGATTTCCCACACACTTGCCCTTCCAAAGATCATACACAATAGAATGAAGGCTACGCCAAGCCCCGACAAACCATCCCCTAACATCATCAGCATCCGCCTGTCATACCGGTCTGCCAGAACGCCGGCAGGTGCCGACAACAATAGCGTGGGAAGAAACGCAAGCAGCGTAACGAGCGCCATACTCGCCGCACTTCCTGTCTCCTTGAATACATAGACCCCCAGTCCGAAGCTTGTCAGACCTCCACCGATGGAGGAAATCAGCTCGCCTGTCCATAACAGCATAAACTTATTAAAATTTGATTTCTTCTCCATTCCGATCACCTGCTTCCCACAATCAGACTGCTTATCGCATCACTCAGTGTTCCCTGCTTTGCACCAACCAGTCTCTCCAGATTATATACAAAGCCCATTACCTTCTGCCGCATCTGCTGCGGCGACTGTTCTTTGTCTCCGTCAAAGGTCACATTACTGTATAGCATGAACATCTCAACTGCCTCTGCCGGGTAATCCGTGGAAAACAGCCCCTGTTCAATTCCCTCTTCGATAAGCAGCGTGATGATCGGGTTAATCCCGGCAAGAAGTCTCTCCTGCATCTTCTGATGCATCAGGGCATTCTGTGGCTTGTGCGCCTGTCTGACAACCTCTACACCGAGCTTGGAATCCACATTTAACGCCTGAACCGCAAGAACAATCCGCTCGATTACACTTCGATCCTTCTGTTGGGAGGCCTCCAGAGCACGCGCAAGCAGTCTGTCGGTCATCCTTGCAATGATCGCATCCAGAATCTCTTCCTTTGATTTAAAATGGTAGTACAGGGTTCCCCTCGCTATACCGATTCGTTCCAGGATGTCATTGGTGCTCGCATTGTCATACCCTTTTGCCGCAAACAGCTCCTCTGCAACATCCAGGATCTCATTTCGTCTCTCTTCTGCTTCCTTTACAACTCTCATGTCAAAATCCTATCCTTTTTTATTACCGACAGGCTGTCGGTCGATAGTATCTTATCAATTCGTCATAAGGCTGTCAAGCACTTTATCAAAAAATCAGGCTATTTTCTTTTATAGCTTTTCCGGTATACCTGGGTCATTGCAGCAACAGCGACGATCGTCACCACGCCAATATAGGTCACCATCTGCTCGCAGGAGAAGCTTTCGCCAAACAGCTTTGCCTTAAACGTAAATGCGTCTCTGATTGCGGTAACAAACATTCCGTTATCCAGACCCTTAACCGCTTCATTCATGTGATCCAGCATACCATTTAAAAGAGTGTTTCTCAGTAAAATCGTCACATGACTGGCCGGGAACAGACAGCACAGTGTCTGAATTCCCTCTGAAAACTCAGAAATCGGAAGATATGCTCCAATCACAAAGCCACCTACTGCTGAGAGAATACCGGAAAACGCCCCGCAGGCGGACTGCGTCCGGAAGAACAGAACAATCACCATAAAGACTGCCGTGGCAGATAAAGCACCAAACAGCACAACACCATAGCTTGCAAGAAGCATTCCGGTCGACAGATAAAGCTCCCCCGAGCCGGACAAAATGAATAATCCAACAGTCAGAAGCAGGCTCGTTACTACAACCGCACAAATTGCTGCCGATACGAAATAAGATAGAATAATCTGCCATCTCCTCATCGGTGTCGCCGAAATATCATAATCAATACGGTTTTCCCGGTCTCTCACAATCGTCGAAAGACAACTGAACGGCACGGTGATCAGGGCAGAGCCCAGCACACCCGTCAGCATGAGCCCACTCACAAGCATTTCACATTCTTCGTGGGTGATCAGACTCTCTAAGCCTCCAAGCGCTGATTCTATGGAATTTAACAGGTTTCCCTTCAAAAACAGCAGATACAGACCAAAAATGATAATCGATGTAAGCAACGAGAAAAAAATTGCCTGCACATCCTTTGCATATAATAAAATGTTTCTCTTTGAAAGACCAATAAACCCTCTCATCACACTAATTCCTTTCCTGTCAGATTCAAAAACACGTCATCCATGGTTCCCTTAATCACCTCATAATCCACAATCTTATCCCGATGCTTATAAAGGAATTCTGTCACCGAGGATTTCACATGGACACGATAGTGGTCTGCCTCATAGGTAAGCTTTCCATCCCCAAGCTCAGCAAGTATGTTCTCCGCTTCCTCAGACTGCTCCGTATACCACACCAGACGGTTTGAGGTGTATTGTGATTTGAGCTTCGCCGGCGTGTCCTGACAAATAATCCTCCCTTTATCCAGAATCACGACATGATCTGCGTCCTTTGTCTCTTCCATATAGTGCGTCGTCAGAAAGATCGTCATCTGCTTCTCTCTGCGCAGATAATGAATATAATCCCACACCAGCTTCCTGGACTTTGGATCTAAACCCGTCGTAGGCTCATCCAGAAACAGTATGCGCGGATTATGAATCAGTGCTCTCATGATATCCACCCGTCTCCTCTGTCCGCCGGACAGCTTTTCATATTTTCGATTTACAATTTCATTCAGCTCAAAATGCTCCTCGAACTCTTCCAGTCTTGCTGCGATTTCTTTCTTTGAAAGCCCATAGTAGGCGCCTCTCGTATAGAGATTCTGTTTCACAGTAAGCTTATTATCCAACACGGAATTCTGGAAAACGATTCCGATCTGGCTGCGGATCGCATCATCCTCCTTGCCAAGCTGATATCCACAGATGCTAACCTTACCCTCGGTTCTCTCCAAAATGGTACACAAAATGTTGATCGTGGTGGATTTCCCCGCTCCATTCTCACCAAGGAACGCAAACAGCTCACCCTCCTCCACCGAAAAGGAAATGGTATCTACTGCTAAATGCTCTTTATACTTCTTTTTGAGTCGTTCAACCCGGATTACTTCTTTCATCTTATCTCTTCCTTTCTTTTGCTGACTGAAGCATACCGCAAATCAGACCCAAAAAAAAGAGCAACTCGACCAAGTTGCCAAAACCTGTCACTGAGTTGCTCAAAACCTTCTCTATTCATCATCCTGTATCGTCTTTAAGGCGTCATTGATCTCCCTCACATCCTTTTTGTCCATCCAATAGGTCACGATCCATACAAGTGGATAAACCAGTAAATAGGCAAGCGCGATCACTCCACAGCTGAACCTGTCACTGTACCATTCAAATACAAATCCCATTCCAATGACCACGCCAAAAAGAAGCAACCAGTGCAAAACAATGCGCAGCCGGAAAAAGCTCCTGCGTTTCCCATCCCCATCCGTTAGCAAGAGACCGGGCATGGAACAGAAAAAACCGGTCAGGAGAAATGCCCCGGGCTGATACCAGCTAAACACTGCATCATATCCACGGAAAAAATGAAAATACGCCGTTTCCAATCCGACAACCAGCAGGATTCCACTCGCAATCATCATCGTATGACGCACAAGACGCTTTAATAAAGTCATGACAGCTTCAACCTCCTCTTTATCTCCTTCACATAGCTTCTCGAGATGACGATATCCTCTCCATTCAACAGCGTCGCACACAGGCGACCACCCATCTCAGAGTTGAGCTGACGCACTTTGCGAAGATTCACGATCATTGCCTTTGAGCATCGTGCATAGAGTGGTCCCAGCTCTTCCTCCAGCTCGTAGAGCCTCAGCTTCGTCTCATAGCATCCATCCTTAGTGTAAACAAAGGTTCGCTTATCGACAGATTCCACATAATAAATGGTACGAACATCACAAAAGAGCTTCTGCCCATCCCTCATCACAGCAATTCTGCCTGCATTTCCTTCTAACAGACGGATTGCCTCAATAATCTGCGGATTCTTCTCAACAGCCCTGATCCAAGCACCTTCCTGTTCTTTATCCGTTACTATTTCAAATTGCACAAGCATCGCATTTTCTCCTGTTATATGGCTCTCATTCTAGTGGGACACCGACAAAAAGTCAAGCCGGATGCCATGGACGTTTCACCCATTATCTGCTATCCTATTACTAACAAAGCAGAAAGGAAGCATGCACATATGAAACAGGTACTTTTATTGGGTGATTCCCTGCGCATGGGTTATGAGCCGGTTGTTCGCAGGCTGTTAGATGGAAAAGCACAGGTAAGCGGTCCGCAGGAAAACGGACGTTGGGCGGGCTATACCTTAAATTCTATCCGGTTCTGGATTCCGGAGCTGCCAACACCTGATGTCGTCCATCTAAACAATGGTCTCTGGGATCTTGGTGACGATTATGAGCTTGGCCGTCCCTTTTCTCTCCCGGAAGAATATGAATCGGCATTAGACCGGCTGGTAATCGTTCTTAAGAAACAGTTTCCCAGGGTTAAGATCATTCTGGCAACCACCATGCCGACTCTTGTTCATGACAGAGACGCTGTTATCGCCTACAACGATATCATTAAAAAAGTCGCTGACAAGCATTCTCTTCCTGTCAACGACCTATTCCCGCTTATTGATGGAAAGCTGGAGCAATACCTCTGTCCCGATCAGATGCATCTCACACAAGAGGGCTTTGCACTTGTTGCAGGACAGGTTGCCACTACCATCGAAGCTTATCTATAAGCCCACCCGATTATCGATTATCTACTCTCTCGGGATACAGATCATGGTGGGCAAGCCGCTCCCACGCGACTTGCTCCCACTTTGTTCCCGGTCGGCCGTAATTGCAGTACGGATCGATCGAAATCCCACCACGCGGCAGGAATTTCCCCCAGACCTCTATGTATTTCGGCTCCATCAGACGGATCAGATCCTTCATGATGACATTGACAACATCCTCATGGAAATCCCCATGCTGTCTGAACGAAAACAGATAGAGCTTCAGGGATTTGCTCTCCACCATCTTCTGATCCGGAACATAGCTTATCGTAATCGTCGCAAAATCAGGCTGACCGGTTATCGGACAAAGACTCGTAAATTCCGGACAATTGAATTTGACAAAATAATCATTCTCCGGGTGCTTATTCTGAAACACCTCCAATACGCCCGGATCATATTCCGACCGGTACGTCGTTCCCTGACTGCCAAGCTTTGTCAGCCCCTCTTTTTCCCTGTTACTCATGTTCCTTCCCTCCTTCTTCCAAAGGTCGTATCTTTCTTGCCAGATAGATAAACGGCGTATCAAACACGGCTACTACCGCCTTAAAGAAATAGGTGGTAAGCAGAATGCTGACAAAAACCGGCGTCGGATACGTGCCGAGAAATGCTAACGTCGTGAAGACTATGGTGTCCACTGCCTGGCTGGTCAGCGTGCTGAAATTATTGCGAATCCACAGTTTTCCTTTCTTGTCGCCCGTTTTCTTCCAGATATAGTGATACAGAAATACATCAATGCTCTGACTGCAGACATAGCCAATCAGGCTTGCGATGGCAATCCGCGGCACCAGACCGAACACAACATTCAGACTCTCACTTACCACATCGTTTGCATTCGGCGTCAGTAAAAGCGTAAGCTGTGTTCCGATGATCCACAAAACAGTCGTGGATAAGCCAAATTTGACCGCCTTTCCAGCAGCCTTTTTCCCGTATTTTTCACTGAGAATGTCGGTGACCAAAAAGGTCGCTGCATAAAGAACATTTCCGGATGTTGTGGAGAACCCAAAAAAGTCCACACACTTGCATACCTGGAT
Organism: uncultured Lachnospiraceae bacterium; assembly: GCA_945643825.1. Lineage (GTDB taxonomy): Bacteria > Bacillota > Clostridia > Lachnospirales > Lachnospiraceae > UMGS2037. The sequence goes on along the minus strand of CALZEZ010000041.1, from coordinate 2,253 downwards.
ATTGGCCAAAATCGTGCCAAACACCGTGAAAATGTATAGTCCGTTCCTGCCAAACAGCTTATACAGCAGCAACACACTTCCCAGATAAAACAGAATACTTACCACAAAAATTAAATTATTCATCTCTTTTCCTCCAAAAAAATAGCTCTGCAAAACGCAGAGCTACCCTACATAGTCCTGGTTTTGTTTAACGACAGGATGGTACAAACGAACTGTCGGTGATTGCCGTCAGGCAATTTTCATTTGTCACCTAAAAGATCATAGCTTACTGACATAATTTCTTGAGCGATCATATTTCTTTCTAATTGCTTTCTCTACCACAATATACATCATTCTCATCTCATCCGCAACCTCATTTCCTTTCTCATCTCTAAACTTCTTCTTATCCTCGATATACCGAAGCAGTAGTTTTAACCGCTCAGGATCGCTTATTCCATACATTTCCTCTGCCGTTTTCCTTAGCTTGTCCTTATTCTTTTCCATATTGTAAAACTTTTGACTATAATAATGAAAGCTAAATTCCACACTCCTGCCCTTACCTCTGTTCTCAGTCGCCCATTTCTTATTCTCTTTTTCTTTCTCCGTTGCGTAACCCCATCCACCCATAGATGACAACTCCCGAATCTCATCAGCGTCCTCATTCAAAGTCCAAGCCTCCTCGTTCTCCAGAAAACGAAATGCTTCCTTTTGTCTTATGTTCTCAATTCCCTTCTGCATAATCTGAAGACGCTTAATCGCCGCATCAATCTCTTCTTCCCTGATCAGATCCATGAGAGCATATCGGAGCGTATCCCCATCTAACTCCATAATCCGGTCGGCAAGATGAGCATCCATATATGGAATAATCATCTCTTCACCACTGGTATCAAAGACTATACCACCCTTGCCAGTCGTTTCTGTTTGTAATCCAAAGGATCCATCATTATCAATTCCCTGGATACCTGTGACATTTCCATCGCCATCGACCTTATACATCATATTACCCACATGGCGGTCTACCTGTCCGCACAGGAAATCAAGCACCTGAAGATTCGTTACATCCCTCAGGAGGGATGGCTTGAATTTCCTCTCCTTCAAGCTTGCAGTCACTGAATCATACTCCTTCCCTTCGGCCTGATTCATCAGATTGCCATGGATTGTTTCACCGGTTGCCTCATCCAGAATGTCTACCGTCTGTGATTCTGCGATCAGATCCTTTAGTCCTAACAGACTCGCCATACGGCTGGTAGCGACATTGCGCCTGGTCATATTGACTCTACCACCATTGTCCAGCAACTCAAGATCACTAAATAACGTATTTATGATTGTTCCCAGTTGATGGTATCGACGCGTGAAAAACTTAAGCGCCGGTTTTCCTTTCTCCGAAGCATCATTAAATATCTCAATCTGCCGGTCTTTATTATGCTCCTCCTCCACCAGCTCCGATATGTACTGCTTATCTTTCTTCGGTATCTCACCATATTTTGCAATCGTATCCTTCAGGGCGATGTCACGTCGCATGTTATCCGAACCAGCAAATTCATCCAGGTCTATACTGTCTTCCCTCTTAAAATACTTGGTTTCGGTTCCCATAGGAAGCTTAACGACATCAGAGGCCTTTCCTTTCTCGGGAGCCTCAAGCCTGGAGAAATCCTCCACATTTATCTTTTCGCTTCTTGCACTTCGCAGTACCGTCTCCCATGTCTCCGCTGCCATTTCTTTCTGTGGCATCTGGAATAGAGCATCCAAGGCGTCACTGCAGCCCTTCACATCCTGCGCTGCGTACTCCTTAAGCTTCTCAACGATTCTCTTTCGCACCTTTCCCTTCTCGGTTTTCGGTTTGCGCGCGGTATAGCTTATGCAGGCTTCCAGCAGGCTTTGTAATGCCTTCTTCGCAGTTGCCAGCTTCTTTATGTTGTCATTTTGGAAATCACCAAATTGTCCCTGTAGGGCATGACTTACCTCCCGGAGTCCCTCCTGCACTCTGTTAAAGTATTCGGAGTTGCCACTGCCTATGCCGCCCCTTTCTGATTCTGCCAGAAGCAGTCCCCATTTCTCGAAATCGGTAGATGATTCTGCCTTTGGAAACTGCATACCGGAAGCCTGTACCTGCGCCTCGATCTGTGCATCGGTTCCAGCCTGCTGCAGGATTCTTCCTGCTCTCTGGTCAAGCACCTGCCCCCAGGTGGTCTTTTCCTGTATCCCTTTGTTTTTCATGATGACATACAGATTCATCGCGTCATTCCTGCACTTTCTGGATACTTCCTGTGCATG
>CALZEZ010000040.1 GCA_945643825.1 uncultured Lachnospiraceae bacterium | reverse complement strand
GGAGCATCTTCATCTGCTCCACGAATCTTATATACTTTTCCTTGCCAATAATCATGAGACTGGATTCCTTCCGGATATTTCCTGCTATGCCGTGCTCCCATGTGCGCAGATACCAGTACATACTCTATTCCACCCTCTACGATGTACTTATTTGTCACCTGTGCCGCTGTCTGGTTCATGGAAGTAACAACACAGCATCTAACCGCAGACTCAAGAGTCCGTTGCACTCCGGTCGGATAATCAATCAAAACACCGCTCTTTGCATATCCGTCAATCACTTCGCAGACTGCGCTGCTGTAAGACTGCATACCTGATGCCACTCGAAAATCCACTTCGTTTAGCATGTCTAGCAAATCTCTCTGTGTTTGCATCATGGTTGTCATGGTAAGATTATCCAGCTCACCGAAAGTCTTCATCATTTCAGCATTCATCGCATTAATGACAGAGTTGTTCTTTAATGGTCCATATACTCTACCAAACAATTCTAATACTTTTTTGTCATCTGAAAATGAAGTCATTACACTGTCCTGTAAGAGTTTCCTCACCTCTTTCCTGCTATGTCCGGATAGCTGCGAGATTCTCTTTACAATCTCTGCATTATGTAATCCCATTTGCTGCAATTTCCATAGTCCGCGATCTGCAGTTCCAGACATTTCTCCTGATTTCAAAAGACGCATGGCAATGTCTTTGATTATCCAATCTTCCAACTCTTGATACATTTCTATTAACTTATCCGATTTCCCATAGAAATAATCAGGTGTAAGCACTTATCCTTTTCCTGCCTCTCTTTTAACCAAGTCTATCCATTGTCTCTCATGTACCTGCTTTGCTTTTTCAAACCAGTGGTCACCTGTTCCATTGTGGTGATAATTTAGGTGCACTCCAGACGGATTCTTCTTTTCATATTTTTTTGCCCATGAACTACCATTCTCTGACAGATATAGTTCTCCCACATACTGGTAATGTGCGTATGGAGTGTTATATTCGATACAATCTCCATATATTCCATCTGGATAATTAACACTCCCGCGCAATGCTCCTTGTTGGAATGGAATATATTCATCACAATCTGCTACAATCTGCATATTGAGGAGTTTCTGTGCATTGCGAATATTACCGTCCATTCTACTCGAATCTAACTTAATATTAATGTTTCCGACTGTTTCATTGTATTTCATTCCTATCAGTCCTCTACCATACGGAATGGCTATTCTTCATCAAATAACCCCTTTTCCTGTGTTCCACTCGCTTCTTTCACTGCTGCCTTTGCTTCTTCCTCAGAATACCCCTCAAATCTGACAAGATATTGCCATTTAGGAATATATCCTGAATTTGCAAGCGTAAGGTTTCGCATTCTGTCCTCTTCCGCGTTATATGTAATGTCTCCAAAATTATATTTTGGTTCATATTCACCAACCGGAGCATATCGATACAAATCAGCAAATACAGACTGTGCATAGAACAGATCATCCAAGCATTTCTGCATTGCATCACGAACATCTTTTATAAGCTGTATGGTTCGTCTATCATCTGACTCTACCTGTGTTGCAGTTATCATTCCAGTCTTTTCATCAATGACAAAATACCCATTTGAGAATCCACATTTAACACCTATGAGTGATAACTGCTGATTAATTCCGCTCTTTCTTGTATCTGTATTAAGCTGCGGATTTATCTCATGATAAGTCTCATTTTGATCAGATCCGGCAACCGCCTTGAAATACTTAGGGAGTTTAACCTGTGGTCTTACAGTATTTCCCTTTTCATCCTTGTATGCAGGCTTCTGAATAAGTTTATCATCTATCATAACCATTCTACGGCTGTCTTTTATTTCCTCAGCATTACGGCTATAAGCAATATCGAGGTCTTTCAACTCCTCAATCGCATCCGCAAAAGCTGAAATACCCAGAGGACTATTCAAATCAATGTCATTCAAAGACGGCATCCGGAACAGCCCGAATAACATAGAATTAATCTTATCTCCGCTTTTCTTCGTAATATGCACATCAGGTTGCAAACCTGACCATATTGTCATGCTCAAATCAATCGGTTTACCTATTTCGCCGGCATTCTTACTCACAAATGCTCTGTTGGAAATGGAATAATAGGTTGTATCATAGTATTCAGCAGAATCAGGCATACGAACACTTGCTGTAAAGAATCTGTGATATTCAAGTTTTGTAAAATGATCATCTCCATCTTCATGTGTATCCTGAAAAACAATTCCTGTTATATTGTGGTTTCCGTCAATGCTTATGATCTCAAATCTATCAGGAGTGACCAAGTCTACTCCAGTACCATTCGGCTTGAGGATAACTGTTCCGCATGCACACATCAGCTCAGTCCACTCACGGATCCTATCTTTTACTGAATTTTTCCAAAATTGATCCATGTATTTTTTCCTAGTTCCGTCAAATGTAACATCTATAGCAAGAGTTGCCAGTCTAGCAATCTCTCCACAAATAAATTTTGCAAACTTAATTGTCTTGATTCCCTCTTCCTCGTTGACCCATTCAGGATCTCCCTTGTAAATCAACATCCAATTCTGAATTGCCTTTTGCATATTACCAGAAGTGATTCCGGTTACTTGAAATTGGTCTTTAATCTCTGATTTGAACATTTTGCTCCACCATCCTTTTATTGCTGAAATAATACCCATGTTTCACCGCCTTAAATAAGTCCTCTGTTATATCTTCTTGCTACTGTATAAATAAAATATCTGATAAGATCCATGTGATGATCATACTCTTTGATAACCCGGTCTTCTCCTACTGCTTTTTCATCCCACGCATATGCTCCAAACTCTTTCCTTGTTTCAACACAGCTTTCATGAATCTGCAACATACCAAGATTCAGATACTTTGTTACTTCTTGGATTCCGTTCAAAACATCGTTATTTCCGTCTGTGCAAGCAAACTCGCCATACTTCCTAATCGTCGCTTTCATTGCTGCAGCTGACGGGTCAATTATTATTGAGGTTATTGGATAGTCTCCTGCAATCTCCTGTATCATTTTGTAATATGCTTCGTTGTCAATCGTTACTCCTTTTTCTCTACCAGAATAATGACACTCTCGGAGCATTCGAACTCTTCCGCTGTTCTGCATCTCAATAAGCCCTGCTGCAAACGGGTTCATTGTTCCATAATCAATTGCGATGTAATAGGACGATTGTGGGCTATATGCATATTCTCCATAGAAGATGTTCTTTTCCTTATCGAACATACCATAGACTAATCCTTCTGCTATTACCCATAGCCCTAGGATAAAACGATCATAGAATACACCGCTATACATTGCCCGGTATCGTTCTTTAATTCTTTCTGATAGAGAAAGGTTATCGTCCATTGTGAAATGCAGATAGAGCAGATTCTTTTCCCCCGCCTTGTCAATCCAATTCAGTTTAAACCAATGGCTTGGGCTGTCCGGATTGCAGTTAAACCAGAACTTAGAACCATCCACAGAGCACCGACCCGTTGCCTGGTTCACAAACGATTCCGGCATCAGCGCAACCTCATCAAAGAACATACCGGCCAATGTGATACCCTGAATCAGATCCTGCGACCGCTCATCTTTACCACCGAAGATGTAAAAGAAATTGACCGTATCACCCCTGCTGATCTCAACCATGTTATCTGATCGATGATCTACTACCTTATATCCACGGCTCCTGAGCATCAGCTTAAGCCAGAACAGAACATTTCGCCGGAAAGAGCCAATCGTTTTTCCGGCCATGCCTAGATTCTGCTGATTAAATGTACTCATAGCCCACAACGCATAGCTTAGCGACATACTCAACGTTTTTCCGCTACGGATTGCCCCGTCTGCTATGATCCCATCCTTATCCTTTACCGGGGAACTATCGCACCACCAGGTCAGAACCTTTTTCTGTTTCTGGGAGAACGGTTTAAACTCAAACCCGTTCTTTTTATACTTCTGCACCATGCGAACCGCATTACGCATGATGTTCTCTTTGACCTTTAACACACGGCGATCAAAGTCTGTCCAATCAACCATCCGACCACACTTCCTGCGCCGATGCATTTAGGGCATCCAGAAAGTTATCCTGCTCTGGCGTATTATCTGCACTCTCTTTGGTATGCATCTCCAGTTTAAGCAGTTCCAGATCAAGTTTTCGCTTGTCAAATTCTTTCCGATGCCTATCTGTAGGATTCATTTCAAAGTACCTTGTCAGCCAGTCAATCGCTTTCTGCCTGTCTGCCAGCTTAATAGATACTCCATCTCTTCCCTGTTTCACTTCTTGTATAATCTGTGTATCCACATTCTTCGATTCTTTTAAATCTACTGTGTTTACCATATACTCAATGCCAGTCTCTGAATCCTCGATTTCTTTTTGCCCGAATGACATATAGTTGCCAATATCTGCAAACGCAATGCGCATCTGTAATTCCACAATATCATCTGTTCCAGCGACTATCTGCTGACGCTTGATTTCCCTGAGTCGCTCTATTTCTGCCTTAACTCTAACATTTCCCAACAATCTAGGGCCGGCGCACAATGCTGATTCGTAGTTGCATCCGTATGCCTTCTGGTAACTCTGTGTTGCATTGAAGGTTCTGATGTAATAGATGCAGAACATCTGCTGTTCCGGTGTCAGATCTTCGTTCTGTAATGTTTCCCTTGTACCATCGTCTATAAGCACGGTTTTCTTTCTTGAAACGTTTCGTTTCGTTTCATTTTTTTTTTGAAACGTTTCGTTTTCATTTTCATCCCACTTATACCTATTCTTCCATGTTCGAATAGTAGCAGAGGAACAATTCAGTTGGCTTGCAATATCAACAAGCTTCATACCGCTCTTATACAAATCATAAGCCTTATCTATCAATGGGTTTTTTTTCGCTACCAACTAATCACTTCCTCTCAAAATGGTATATTTATAACCTCATACCATTATTGTAAAGTAGCTAATAATCTTATTTGTGCCAAGTTTCAATAAAAAAGAGAGGTTTTCATCCCTCTCTTTCAAATATCATCGCAAACTGTCCATTCTTTTCTTCTGTATATTTCATCTCTCGCTGACGAATCAATCTCAGTGCTGTTCGTCGTCTACGATAGAAGCTTCTCCGGCTTATCGGGATAATACCATAGTGAGCTTCCAGCATGTCGTATGACGTTCCACGAACGATTGATTCAGTCAGGAGGTCAGCAATAAAGCTGTCAATTCCCATACAAATATCATATACTTCTTTCTCATCCAATATAATTCCCCCTTTCATTCCGGAATTTTGCATAAAAAAATACCAACCATCGAGTATTGACGGTTGGTAGAAATCTAAATATCTTCTACTTCACAATCTTTTGTGCTTAGTTCCATATACCCGCACGATTCACATTCGTAAATGCTATGTGGATTATGTGGATTCTGTCTCATTGCCAAATGATATCCTGGATTGTATTCTTTTCCATAAATTCCAAAATCTCTATTAAACTTGTAATGTTTCATTTCATTTCCACATCTTAAGCAATTCATGTGACAATTCCTCCGTAATTTGATACGAAAATTATACCATTCCAACCGGCAATATTCAATTATCAATGTTCAAATTACGACGCGCACAGCGCCTGATATTCAATTTCTTTCATGTCATCCACCAGATAATACTTCTCGGTTACTGCCGTGCTGGAATGTCCCAGAAGAATTGACACATATTTTGCATTCCCGGTTCTTCTGTATTCTTCACTGGCAAAGGTTTTTCGATATACATGCACGGTTGTCGCGCAATGACATCCTGCTCTCTTTCCGATTTCCTTTGCTATCTTCTCAATAGAACCTTTCGTGATCGGCTCATCATCCGGAAGCACATTTCTCGTCGGTCGGAAGACATATCCGCTACAACGTTCTTTGATATATCTCCTCAAAGCATTCCTGGCCTTTATGGTCAGATACACATCCCGCTCAGCATTATCCGTCTTTCCTTCCAGGACATGTACCTTACGATTTTGAAAATCAATATCTTCGATTTTAAGATTTGCGATTTCTCCAACTCTTAACCCGGTCGAAAGCATCAACTCCAGCAATGCCCTTTCCCGGTCATTCTTCACATTGTCCCGGCAAGCTTCCATTTCCTCCACGCTGATCCGGTCTTTCTTCTTTTGCTTTGACCGTATCCTGTCCACATCACGCATAATATCTACATCAATGTGGTGCTTCCGATAAGCCCACTCGAAGAATATAAATAATGTTTTATTGATGTTCGAAATATAGGTTGGACTGTTACTTTTTCCATATGCGTTGGGCTTGATCTTACGAATGGCTATATAGTCAATGATATCCTGTGAGGATACGTCCCGGTAATGCAATCCAGTCATTTCAAAGAATGGCTTGATAAAATACATGTAACATTGGATTGTGCTTTGTTTTAGCCCTTTTGCCAACATGTCAATCGCAAATCGCTTAAATATGTAATCGTTGTCCTTTACCTCCGTAGATGGAAGCGTACACAGCTCATGAATTTCATACCCCTGCATTTTTACAATAAATGTAGACTTTACTAGCTCCAGCTGCTCCCTGTTCAGAGTAAATACCAGGCTCGATACAACCTCATTGATAATGTCGTTTTTTGTTATCATGTAACCCTCCACAATTCTGTTGCTTAAGGATCACAATAATGCTATAATGTCATTAAGTGGTGAGCGGTGCATTTAGCTTTGGTCGGCGTTGCACCGCTGTTTTATGCTCAATTTTCCAAAAACGGCTTTATCATTTGTGTATTGACGTTTTATCAATCTACACCAGAAAGTCCGTATAGCTTGTTATAATCATCAACAGTCAAATATACTTTTGGATACAGATCACCTTCATTCTCGATAACCTTTGTTTCCTCTGATACATAAACATAACTATCACTGAGATTCTTAACTGTCTTAATTCCATCCGGAGCCTGGTATGAGATTTCGATGTATGTGGTTTCATCCACCTTTGTCGTAAACACACCACTCTCGTCTCTATCAACATACTTACGTATAGTCAATAGCTCATACTCCTGCGTTGATTCATATCCACAGGCAAACAAGCTGCAGCCCAGTAATAAAGCAACAAATAATATAGCTATCTTCTTATTCACTTTCTACCTCCTCTAAAGTTTGGTTTAATTGACTAAATATCTTCAAATGATGAATAATATTCATGTTCAAAATAATCAACTAAATATTCATTTTCTCCCAACACTACAACATTCATTTTGTCACTATCAGCAAGAATTTCATTTATAAAATCTTCCCATTTATCTTCAAACAACTTAATGAATTGTTCTGTGTTTCCACGTTCTGCATATCGTCTCAAATATTCTTTCTTATCCTCGATTCTCGGTATAATAACCTCAAAATCAGCACCTTTTTCAAGAAGAATATCTCTTAATTCCTTGTGACAAGAAAGCATTACTCTATGGCCATTTTTCGCCATATGAATTGCGACATCTGAATAAATATCCCAATTTTTTGCAAATGGTGTACTTTCTAAATCCACCCAATCACTCATTTTCATAAGTGTACTTTTACCAATTCCTGCAAATCCACATATAATATTTTTCATACTTCCGTTACCTTTCTAAATGTCAGTTTAATCATGTAGTTTATGTGCTAACTGCTCGCTCATATAGGATAATTGCTTATCCGTTTCGCTTATAATAGTCGCATAGATTTTTGCCAAATCTTCAATGTCTAATGCTTGCGCCATCCACTCCTGGATACAACTTCTCATTTCGTCTTTTTCAACCATGTTATAATTCCTCTTTTCAATAAATGTTAATTTACTGCAAATCTCCTGATTTCATTTTCTTCAAAATCTGTATGTTCCTTCAGAAGCCATGCGTATCTCTTTATGTCCATACCGTACATTCCCCTCAGTTCCTCAATGCTTCCGACGAGAGCCGATATCCTGTCCGGTCCCCAGTGCTCTCTCCTCTTAAGTGCAAGGCAGATATTTGCAAGCAGCATTGCCGGAATCCATTTCTTCTGCTGCTGACGTATGTACAAAATCTGTTGACGTGTAGGAGTCTTCCTGTCCCATGCGTCAGCATCGAGATACGCATACTCATGAAAAGATTTCATTCCAGGCATTTTTATCTCTATTCCAGTTTCGTCCTCAAGCATGGAAAGCATTGACTTCTCAACTCCAGCTTCCGCGCATTCCTGCCATACTTCCCTGGATACGTCGAAGAACCTTGTTATCCTAAGCTTTCTCCATCCGTATCCTGTCCACAGGACATATGCGACTGCTGGATAAACAATGTTTATATTCTTTGTCAGTTCTCTGTCTATATCTCTGTTTGCGTTCCTGATTCCGATATCCATCTATTCCTCCACTTCTGACTGTAGCCAGTCCATCATGCATTTTTTACAGTATTCCGGAGATACCAGCTCCTGAATATTACCGTCTCTGACACACGGCATAATGTGTGCTGGCTTTCCTGCTGTATCATATGGACACAGAATAATCTCTGCCAGTTCCTCATCCCTCATGGATCTGATACGTTCTCCTTGCGTCATACACTTGTAATACCCGCACTTTCTTTCTGCTTCTACATCAGGGCTATCACTTATTTTCGGACACCACTTTCTTACAATCACATCATTTTCATCAGACAGATTATATAGGTTGGTGCAATTCTTGCATTTTG
>CALZEZ010000039.1 GCA_945643825.1 uncultured Lachnospiraceae bacterium | reverse complement strand
CACACTACCAGACCGCCATATTTTCGTACAAGCGGGAAAACCTGCGCCATAACCTCTTCTTTACCATTGACTGAATTGATCATGGCTTTGCCATTATACTGCCGCAATGCTGCCTCCATGGCCTGTACATCCGATGTATCAATCTGAAGCGGAAGGTCAATAATTGCCTGTAGTTCAAAACAGACATTTTGCAGCATAGAAACCTCATCAATCTCAGGAAGTCCCACATTCACATCAAGAACATGTACTCCCTTCTCCTGCTGCGTCAGGCCCTCGCCCAGAATATAGTCCATATCCTGACTACGCAGTGCCTCCTTGAATCTCTTCTTTCCGGTCGGATTGATCCTCTCTCCGATCAGAATCGGAGAATCTCCGAATTCCACCGCATGCGTGTAAGAGCTGATCAACGTTTTATTCTTCTCGGTCACCTCTACCGGTGCAAGCGATCTGGTTTTGTCCACAACTGCCTCAATATATTCAGGAGTTGTTCCACAGCATCCACCGGCAATGCGCACGCCAGCCTTGACATATTCCTGCATGTCAAGTGCAAATTCTTCCGGAAGCACATCATAAACCGTTTTGCCCTGCTCACTGCGCGGAAGCCCTGCATTGGGCTTTAGCAAAACAGGAACCGAAGCATATTGCAGGTATTCCTCGACCACGCCCTTTAACTGCCCAGGACCGAGCGAACAGTTTGCTCCGATTGCATCCGCATGCATTCCCTCTAGCATTGCTACCATGGCTGCCGGAGTCGCCCCCGTCATCAGCTTGCCGTCTTCTCCGTAGGCATTGGATACAAAGACCGGAAGCTCGGAATTCTCCTTTGCCGCCAGAAGAGCCGCCTTGGTATCATAGCTGTCATTCATGGTCTCGATCAAAATGAGATCCACACCATACTCTGCGCCAAGCCGTACTGTCCTGCCATAAACACTTACGGCTTCCTCAAATTCAAAATCCCCATAAGGCTTTAACAACTTCCCTATGGGACCGATATCCAGTGCGATAAATTTCTGTTGTGTTCCTGTACTTAACTCTCTGGCGTTTCTGGCATTGTCAATTGCCGCAACAATCACTTCCCTAAGCTCTTCTTCCGAGAACTTAAGGCTATTTGCTCCAAAGGTGTTCGTGCAGACCACATTGGCTCCTGCATCGAAATATGCCTTCTGAATCTCCACTATGGCGTCAGCATGCGTCACGTTCCAACGCTCCGGAAGCTCGCCCGGAAGAAGCCCCTTTTTCTGCAAAAGAGAACCCATGCCTCCGTCCAGATAGACGATATGATCCTTTAAGTATTCTAATATATTCATGAAAGCCTCCATTTAAGACTGTCTTCTGTACTCACAGTTGTCCTTGCCGCACGCAATGCATTTCGAATCGCTCTTCTCTCCCAGGCATGCTCCCAAACCGAAAACTGCCGTCACGGACTTTGAGGGGGTCATCAGCAGACTCTCATTTAGCGAGATGCCAATCTGCCTGTTACAATCTAACAGAGCAAACACCTCCTTCTGTGTTTCAAGAGAAAGGTCCCCATATCCGGGCGAGAATCTCGCCGTACAGGACAGGCCTTCTTTTGTTGCAAGCTCGCTGATTTCCCGGCAAAAAACATCACAAAGGCATTCCACACGCTCCGCCCCATAGGCCTGCATGAGCAATGCCTGCGTCGGTGCCAAACGTTGCGCTCTTAATATGTGACGATCCAATTCCATTCCAATCGTTGCCGCAAAAAGGATCACCTCGGTGCTCCCTTTCAGACATTTCTGTAGATTCTCAGAGTGCTCCAAAAAAGGAAGTTGCTCTATCGGCATCCTTCTATAGCAGACCTTATAGGAAAGCTCCTTCGAAAGCTGTCTGCGAACCTGCATAAGAAGCCTCTGCAGCTCCTCATCCACCTCATCTGTCATTCCGAAATATCCGCTGTATCTCCATATTTCACGCTCATTGACAACAAGGCGCTCATCATCCGGCTCATATTTGCGAACAAAAATCGTATTTTCTCCCATTCCTTGCTACTCCAGAAAGCTTTTGCCCAAAATATTGGACAGATTACGGTGAATACCCTCTGCAACATCCGGCTTGTTCATGGAATAGACATGAACATTGGTAATGCCATTCGCATACAGATCAATAATCTGGTCGGTAGCATACGCAATTCCGGCCTGTTTCATGGCATCCGGGTTTGTGCCGAATTTGTCCACCATTGCCTTGAATCTCTGTGGCATAAATGCCCCGGAAAGATTGATTGCGCGTTCTACCTGATTGGCATTTGTGATTGGCATTATTCCGGGAAGAACCGGCACCGTAATCCCTGCCTCTCTGATCTTATATAAGAAATTAAAGAACAAATTATTATCAAAAACCATCTGTGTGGTGAGGAAGTCGACCCCTGCATCCACCTTCTGCTTTAAATGGCGAATATCTTCCCTCTGATTGGCACTCTCCGGGTGAATCTCCGGATAGCAGGCACCACCGATACAGAAATCTCCCTGCTGCTTCAGCTCTTCAATCAGCTCCACCGCATAGCGATAATCCCACTTGCTTCGATCTGATTTCTCGAGCTCCGGTGTCAGATCGCCGCGAAGCGCCATCACATTGGTAATGCCGGCTACCTGCATGTCTTTAATTCTCTGCCGGATTGTCGCACGATCCGAGGACACGCAGGTCAGATGTGCGAGCATGGGAACATCGTATTTCTCCTTGATATTTCTGGCAATTGCAAGCGTATATTCACTGGTTCCTCCGCCTGCACCATAGGTTACACTCATAAATGAGGGCTGCAACGCCGCAATCTGCTCTGTTGCCTCTCTCACGCTTTCAAAGGAGGTTTCCTTTTTCGGAGGAAATACCTCAAAGGAAAGGGACATCTGCTGTTTTTTTAATATATCAATTATCTTCATCTTTTCATTCCTTTATAATGTAGCTTTTTTGCATCACATCACAGTATAACAGTATTTACAGGCATTGTAAAATACTTTATCCAAAGGAGAGACTCTCTATTTCTTCTCCCCGGTTACGCGCTCTCGTGCCTTATTCTCACTCGCATCCATGCCGACTCCGATCGCCACACAGATGAGAATACCGAGAAGCATACCAATCGGTGCGCTTCCAAGCACAATTGCGAGAATCATGCCGACAAGGATTCCGATAAAAACATAGAGCCCCAGCCAGGAGGTCTTCTGCTTGGTAATCGAATAATACTCAGTCTTTCCTTCCCTGCTTCGGTATACAAAGCCTGCTTTCTCCAGGGCATGCACGGCTTTATCATTCTCATGCTCTGTCACAGCCGTGACCTCATAGACATTTCTGTGAAGAAACGCCCAGTCAACCATCATACGAATCGCTTCCGTTCCGTACCCCCTGTTTCGATAAGACTCCGACAGCTCAATGGTAAACGGCACCGTTCCGCGAGCCTTTTCCCCGGCAAAGGAAACCGTTCCGATTCTCTCTGCGTCACTTCTTAGCTCAATGTTCCACTCTGTTTCCCACAAATCATTCTCATCCGCCGGTGTGATCGTAAAATCAACTGTTTTCAGATGATACTTCTTTACTTTACCCATAATACTCCCTTTGCTTCCTACAATTCCATTCTTGTCGCCTATTTCAGTATACCTCACATTTTCCCATATGAAAATTTTTTCTCATAAGAAAAATAAAGAATCACACGTCACGATATCCTTGACAAGCACCTTGCGAGAAAGGAATAAGGGCAAAAGCTCAACCTCCTGCCCGAGTCCGCAGGATGATGAGGGAACTCTTCAGGTTCTGGAGAAATGTCGAGGAGACAAGAAGGCTTTTCCTTATCTCGTTAATTATCTACAAAAAAATGGCTATGCAGGCGGACGGCTAATTATCGCCCACAACAACAATCCCTTCTGATTGGATTTGAATCCGTCTGAGCATATGGACAAGAGTGGCTCCGACTGCGTTACAACAATTTCCTATTACACAAAGAGAGCGCGATTCCATGGAATCGCGCTTATAAGCTTTCACCATCCTCATAATCATCGTGATCATAATCACAAAGCATGTCATCATCATTATTAATGTACTCACGACCAACTACTCTCTTGGCATCTCGCTGTTTTTCCACCATATCAGCAATGGTTTCCTTGATCTCCTTCGGATTCTTGATATTCTTCAGCTCAAAGGTGCCAAGGTTCTTGTCCGATGAGGTAATGATAATGGTTCCAAGACCAAACAGCTTCTGCCCCAGAGACCTCTCCAGTCGAAGATCGAGAATACGATAGAGTCTTGTTTCATTCTCAACAGACTTAAAAAGTCCTGTCTCAATAAAAAGCCGATCCTCCGTAAGCGAATATTTCGTAAAGCTCCATGGCAATCCTAAAAATGTTCTTTTGCGATCCTTCCATACAATTTCCAAAGCCATATTATAATACCTCCTGTCTTATAATATACACCCATTATAAATCCATATCATCATAATCCTTTTTCAAAAAAAGGAACTTTCTCGTTGCAAAGAGTATTGCTATCGCAGCAACCCCTAACAACGTATCAATCGTTTTCCCATGCTCCATAACCACCTCTCTGGCAATGGCAAACATCAAAACCTCGATAATTGTTGAGGGGGAATGCTGTGAAAGCATCTTGACAAGCTCGATTCCCACTGCAAGAATCATGATATTCCCGATGTATAAGTCCAGGGTCTCCAGTGGTTCTCCATGAAACAGTACAAAATCTCCAAAAATCAGACGGATTCCCAAAACGACAATGATCAGTATCAGACCGACTGCCATGATGATTTCCAGCCAATTACAGATTTTCAAAAAGATTGCTTGTCTATTGCTCATCATTTCCCCCATAATTCTACTTTATTCCCGCTCCGTAATCTCCGCATGCAGCTCCTGCAGTGATTTTACTTCGCTGTTTCCACGCTTCTTAATGCTCTCAATACCACTAATGGTTGCCTTTGCAGCAGCGATCGTCGTGATATAAGGAATCTTCTTCTTGATTGCAGCCTTTCTCAGATAGCTGTCATCTTCCTTGCGCTCACTTCCGATCGGAGTGTTGACAATCAGATCCACTTCTCCGTTTAAGATGATATCGAGCATATTCGGTCTGCCCTCTTTGAGCTTCTTGACCTCAGTGGCCTCCATTCCATTCTCA
Source organism: uncultured Lachnospiraceae bacterium (assembly GCA_945643825.1). Lineage (GTDB taxonomy): Bacteria > Bacillota > Clostridia > Lachnospirales > Lachnospiraceae > UMGS2037. The sequence goes on along the minus strand of CALZEZ010000039.1, from coordinate 3,664 downwards.
ACAAGGAGTTTGCAGGTATTCTTGGAAGCAAAAATCTCAAATCCGTTCGCCGCAAAGGATTTTGCGACATCCACTACCTCTACTTTATCTTTATCGCTGACAGAAATAAGCACCCTGCCGGACAGTGGAAGCTTGGACGAAATTCCCTCCTGTGCCTTAAAGAATGCCTCGCCCCAGTACCTGGAGAGTCCGAGAACCTCACCGGTAGAACGCATCTCGGGTCCTAATACCGGATCTACCTCCTGGAACATATTGAATGGAAAAGCGGCTTCTTTCACGCCATAGTAAGGAATGTTCTTCTCAGTCAATGCCGGAACCGGTGATGGTCTGCCGGTAAGCGGTGACGTGACGATCTCAATCGCAAGCGGCACCATGCGGATATTACATACCTTGGATACCAGCGGAACGGTACGGGATGCTCTGGGATTTGCCTCCAAAACATATACCTTGTCATCCTCGATCGCATACTGCATATTCATCAGACCCTGTACATGCATTTCCTCCGCAATCCTGCGGGTATATTCCTTGATGAGTCTGACATTCTCCTCCGAAATATGGCGTGACGGAATGATACATGCCGAGTCGCCGGAATGCACGCCTGCCAGCTCAATGTGTTCCATAACAGCCGGAACAAACGCATGGGTTCCGTCGCTGATTGCATCTGCCTCGCACTCAGTCGCGTGATTTAAGAAACGGTCGATCAGAATCGGACGATCCGGTGTCACACCGACTGCAGCCTTCATATAGCCGACCATCGCCTCCGCATCGTATACCACTTCCATGCCTCGTCCGCCAAGCACATAGGAAGGACGAACCATAACCGGATAGCCGATCTGATCCGCAATGGCTAATGCCTCCTCCACATTGACAGCCATCCCTGACTCCGGCATCGGAATCTCAAGCTTATCCATCATGGCGCGGAACTGATCCCTGTCCTCGGCAAGATCGATCACAGCCGGTGGGGTTCCCAGAATCTTTACGCCATTCTTTTCCAGATCAGCTGCAAGATTCAGCGGTGTCTGACCGCCAAACTGTGCAATAACGCCGACAGGCTGCTCCTTTTCATAAATGCTCAGCACATCCTCTAACGTAAGAGGTTCAAAGTATAATTTATCCGAGGTATCATAATCCGTTGAAACAGTCTCCGGATTACAGTTGACAATGATGGTCTCAAAGCCTAATTTCTTCAACGCAAGCGAAGCGTGTACACAACAGTAATCAAACTCAATACCCTGCCCGATACGATTCGGTCCGCCACCGAGAATCATGACCTTCGGCTTCCCGGTACTCACCAGATTATTATCCTCTGCATTGTAGGTAGAATAGTAATAGGCGCTGTCCTCTGTACCACTTACATGAACGCCCTCCCAGGCCTCCTTCACGCCAAGGGAAAGTCTCTTATTTCTGACCTCATCCTCAGAAACAGCAAGAATCTGACTTAAATACTTGTCGGAGAAGCCATCCTTCTTCGCCTGAATCAGCATATTATCGGCCGGAAGAGAGCCCTTGCATGCGCTGATTGCCTCTTCCTCCTCCACGAGCTCCTTCATCTGCTCTAAGAAGTAATGCTTCACCTTGGTGATCTCAAAGATCTCATCCGGGGTCGCTCCCTTACGGAGTGCCTCGTAGATGATAAAATAGCGTTCACTGGAAGGGTATAACAGCATCGAAAGAAGCTCTTCCCTGGTTTTGGTGTCAAAATCCTTCGCATGACCAAGACCGTAGCGTCCTGTCTCAAGGCTTCGGATTGCCTTTTGGAACGCTTCCTTGAAGTTCTTGCCGATGCTCATAACCTCGCCGACCGCACGCATCTGTGTGCCGAGCTTATCCTCTACTCCTTTGAATTTCTCAAAAGCCCAGCGCGCAAACTTGATAACAACATAGTCTCCGTCCGGAACGTATTTATCTAATGTCCCGTACTTTCCGCACGGAATATCAGCAAGGGTCAGTCCGGAGGCTAACATAGCGGACACCAGTGCAATCGGGAAGCCGGTTGCCTTGGAGGCAAGTGCCGAAGAACGTGAGGTACGGGGATTAATCTCAATAATAATATCTCTGTCTGTCACAGGATCATGTGCCCACTGCACATTGGTTCCACCAATTACCTGAATGGATTCCACAATTCTGTAGGATTTCTCCTGCAGACGCTTCTGTACCTCCTCCGAAATGGTTAACATAGGAGCAGAACAGAAGGAATCGCCGGTGTGAACGCCGAGCGGATCGATATTCTCAATAAAGCATACCGTAATCATATTGTTGTCCGCATCACGAACTACCTCAAGCTCCAGCTCTTCCCAGCCGAGAATGGATTCCTCCACAAGAACCTGTCCGACAAGGCTCGCCTGAAGACCTCTTGCACAGACTGTCTTTAATTCCTCCACATTATAGACCAGACCACCGCCTGCTCCACCCATCGTATACGCCGGGCGAAGCACAACAGGATAGTGAAGCTTCTCAGCGATCTCCATCGCCTGCTCAACAGAATATGCAACCTCACTTCTAGCCATCTCAATTCCAAGGCTTTCCATCGTGTGCTTGAATTCGATACGATCCTCACCGCGCTCAATCGCATCGACCTGTACTCCGATGACCTTTACGTTGTATTTGTCCAAAATGCCTTTCTGTGAAAGTTCAGAGCAAAGATTTAATCCGGATTGCCCTCCCAGGTTTGGCAGCACTGCATCCGGACGTTCCTTTGCAATGATCTGCTCCAGACGATCCACATTCAGTGGCTCAATGTAGGTCACATCTGCGATTTCCGGATCGGTCATAATGGTCGCCGGATTGGAGTTAACAAGAACAATTTCATACCCCAGCTTGCGAAGCGCCTTACATGCCTGCGTGCCGGAATAATCAAACTCACATGCCTGTCCGATAACAATCGGACCGGAACCGATAATCAGTACTTTGTGAATGTCTTTTCTCTGTGCCATTTTGTTTCCTCTTCTATTCTCATGATTTGAATTTATCTATTATATGGTACTGAAAAAAAGGGAATGGGTCAACCCAAAATCTTTGATCACATCAAAAAAGGATTATAGAACCTGCTGCCATCCCAGAAGGTCACTACCATACTAAAAGCAAGTATCATTACACTGATTCCCAGTGCGAGATAATCGGCTTTTAAAAGCCTTCGCTGTACATACCAGGTTCGCTTTTCCTTCTTGCCGAAGCCGCGCAGCTCCATGGCATTGGATACCGTCTCAATGCGATGCATGCTGGCAAGAACAAGGGGAAGCAGAATTGCAACGGAATTCTTCAGTCTGGTAAAAAATCTATCCTTACCCGACAGATCAATGCCTCTTGCCTGCTGCGCCTGGCTGATATTATGATATTCGCGCTGCACGTCAGGGATGTAGCGAAGTGCAAGGCTGACTGCATAGCTGATTCGATAGCTGATGCCTATGGAGGATAAGCTTGCTGCAAACTCACTGGGATCCGTACAGGCGATAAAAATAAGTGCAACCGGAATCACACACATCACCTTCAGTGTCATATTCAAATGATAAAAAAGCTGCTGTGCCGTAATCGTATAGCGTCCCACTATAGTGAAGAGCAGGCTTCTGCTCTGATAGATCTCTACCCCGTATTCCGGTGCGAAAAGATAAACAAAGAAATTGTTTAAGAGCAGAAAAACTGCCGCCAGTCCAAGGACAAACCGGAT
>CALZEZ010000038.1 GCA_945643825.1 uncultured Lachnospiraceae bacterium | reverse complement strand
GTCTCAATATCCAACGAAACATATCTCTCTAGCATGACAGTGAAACCACCCTGGCATCCTGTGTCAACGGGTTCCTTTCTCTATAGTCGAACAGTAGAAGCTGCGGAGCCGCAAGTGCCTTTATGTCCTGCGGTCTGCATCCATCCCCCAAACGATCTACGGGATACTGAAAGCTCTCTGCGTGTGTCATCTTCGACATCTGTTTCGCATCAAAGCCCTGATATCCTGTCAGCACATCATACTGCCTCTCCTGTTCCTTATAAAAGGCGCGCAGGCTGTCCTTCTGAGCGTCAGACAGGTTCTCTCCGGGTGCGAAGTCCGGGCGCTTCTTAACATTTTCCCGTAAAAACAGATCAAAGAGAAGTGTCTCCCGAAACAGCGTCTCGTACTGTGGCATCTCCCTCTTTATGAACTGATAAAGCACATCGTAGCGGTAGCCTCTTGCCGGGGTGCGGGTCAGGTAGCCCTCCTCCTTATAAAAGGCTGCCAGTCTGTCATAGAGCAAAAACGGCGTGGCAAAGCAGCCCTCCAGAAGCCGCAGCGTGTAAACAAACTGATTGCTGTTGTAATAGAGCTCCACCATCTCCTCGACCTGCTTTAAGCGCCGCAGCTCTTCATAGGAGATCCAATCTGAGTATAACACCTCATAGGGCGGATTCTGCGTGTAAATTATTCCAAATTCCGCGGCGCGCGCCTGCATTTCGGAGCCCTTTAGCACCTTCAAAAAGCCAAGCTGCAGTTGTTCCGGATGCATCCGATACACGTCATCAAAGGAATGCGTAAAGCTTTCATAATCCTCGTAGGGCAGTCCGGCAATCAGATCCAGATGAATGTGAATGTTGCCTGCCGCCTTCAGTCTCTCCACAATGCTTCGAAGTCTGTCAAGCTTCATCGGACGATGAATCGCCTCCAGGGTCTTCCGGTTCGTGGTCTGTACGCCGATCTCAAGCTGCACCAGACCGGGGCGGAGTGTGTTTAGAACCGCCAACTGCTCCTCTGTAAGTATCTCTGCAGCAATCTCAAAATGAAAGTTAGTGACACCATTGTCATGTTCCTTCAAATACTCCCAGATACCAAGCGCATGTTCCGCGTTGCAGTTAAAGGTTCTGTCGACAAATTTCACCTGCGAGACATTATGATCCAAAAAGAACTGGAGCTCTTTGTAAACGATAGAGAGATCGCGCAGGCGCACCCTCTTGTCAATCGATGACAGGCAGTAGCTGCAGCGGTAGGGGCAGCCTCTGCCGGACTCATAATAAATAATCCGGTTGTCAAAATCATCTAACTTCTCATAGAGAAAGGGAAGCGTGCTTAGATCCGTAAGCTCTCTCTCGGGATTGCGAATGATTGCTCCGTCCGGAGTTCGGCAAGTTGTCCCCACCACATCGTATGCACTTTCTCCGCTTAAATACCTCATCAGAAGCTCGGTAAAGGTAAGCTCTCCCTCTCCAATCATAATGCCGGTAAGCTGCGGCAGTTCCTCCAGTATTGCAGCAGCATCATAGGATACCTCGGGACCACCAAGCCAGATCGGAACAGCCGGGAGCACCTTGTGAAGCTCTGCAGTCAGCTCTTTTATCTGCGTCCAGTTCCAGATATAGCACGAAAAGCCCACGACATCAGGGTGTCTCTCATAGAGGTCCGATAGCACCTCCTCCATGCGGTGGTTTATCGTATACTCCGCAATCTCCACCGAGTCTCTGTACGTCTGCGGAACGCATGCCCGCATACTGTACAGCCCCGGATTGGAATGTATGTACTTTGCATTCATGGCAACTAATAGAAATTTCATAGTCACAGTATACACCCTTTTTCTGAATATGGCTTGCTATTTTCTCTCTCCTTGGAAAAAAAGTGGAAATTCCATTTGGAATATCAATTATTATTATTGGAATATTTTTCCAGGTTCTATCCGCTAAAATAAGAAGAGGAGAGATTCTATGAAGACAAGATTAAAGGAATTGCGTATGGAAAAAGGGTATTCCCAGCTTGCACTTGCCACGCGGCTGGAAATCTCGCAATCGACGATCAGCAAGCTCGAGAGTGGGACATTCCTGCCAAACGCTGACATTTTATGCCGGTATTCCCGGTTCTTCCATGTATCTATAGACTATATTCTGTTTCAGAGCAACGAGAAGGTAAGAGCGGATGATCTTCTGATCGTGAACCCTTCTCTTAAGGCGAATCAGCGCTTTGTACAATGCTTAAGCGGCATGACAAAGCTTCAGCTCATGAAGCTTGGCGAGTTCCTGGACACTCTGGGTATCTCATTAGAGCAGACAGAAGAAAGCTGATGTGCGTCGACATCACCAAAAAAAACAGAATCTGTGTCCGCCACAGACTCTGTTTCACCAATCATTACTTAATCTAGCCTATCTACTGGAGATGCAAGAGACAAAGGGGAGTTCTCTCGCATCTCCCTTTCTGTTTTCACTTACCGGCTTTTTAATCATTCAGAGAATTTGTAAAGCGAAGGAACGCCTCTTGCCCCTCTGCTGTGCGCTTATATACCCCGGCATCCGTGAGCACCTGCAAGAATACCTCTCCGATTTCCTTATGCAGAATGTCCATCACGTTATCCGCAGTGATCGACGGGTATTTCGGTGCGAATTCCTCGACCCAGTCCGCATGCTTCTCTAACGTCTCATCTGCTCTTATATCACGTCCCTCAACGATTGCCTCTCCAAGCTTCTCCATCTCGGATTTGAGTCTTGCCGGCAAAACTGCCAGTCCCATCACCTCAATCAGTCCGATATTTTCCTTCTTGATATGATGAAGCTTCGCATGCGGATGATAAACCCCCAAGGGATGCTCGGGCGTCGTGATGTTATTGCGAAGCACGAGATCTAATTCAAAGTTTTCACCGCGTTTTCTGGCAATCGGCGTGATCGTATTATGAGGCTCTCCTTCTGTCTGCGCATAGATGAAGCTTGCCTCATCCGTATAGCCCCGCCACTTTTCAAGGATTTTGTCTGCAAGTGCGATGATCCGCCCGGTATCTGTTCCGGAAAGCCGAATAACAGACATCGGCCATTTCACGATACCGGTCTGCACGTCCTCAAAGCCTTTTACCGTAAACGACTGCTCCACCTGTGCCTTCGCCATGGCAAACTCATACCGACCACCCTGAAAATGGTCATGACTTAAGATCGAACCGCCTACAATCGGCAGATCTGCGTTGGAACCTACAAAGTAATGCGGGAACTGCTTCACAAAATCAAAGAGCTTGCAGAACGTATCATGCTCAATCTTCATCGGGATATGTCTGGAATTGAACACGATACAGTGCTCATTGTAATAGACATAGGGGGAATACTGAAAGCCCCATTCACTGCCATGAATCATGACCGGAATAATCCGGTGGTTCTGTCTTGCCGGATGGTTGACGCGTCCGGCATAGCCCTCATTCTCCCTGCATAACAGGCATTTGGGATATCCGCTCTGCTTCGCAAGCTTTGCCGCAGCAATCGCCTTCGGATCCTTCTCCGGCTTCGACAGATTGATCGTGATATCCAAATCGCCATAGGGTGTCTGTGTCACCCATTTCTGGTCCTTTGCGATACGGTATCTGCGGATATAATCGGAATCCTTGCTCAGCTTGTAAAAATAATCGGTTGCTTCCTGCGGGGACTTTTCATAAAGGGAGCGAAACTTCGCAATGACCTCGCTGGGTCTGGGCATCAGCACGCTCATGAGCTTCGTATCAAACAGGTCGCGGTATACGATGCTGTCTTCAAGTAACCCTGCCTCGCAGGCATAGTCCAGAAGATTCTTTAAAACCTCCTCCAGCTCCGCATTTTCCATTGTGACAGGTGTGTCACATTCTTCTATCTCGTCTGCACCAAAAACCTCAAGCAGGCGATTGGTGGTGTAGATTACGTCCTCCTGTCCAAGCAGTCCATTCATAAGACCATACTGAACCAGCTTGCGGATATTGTCAGTAAGTAAGCTCATCGACTCTTCTCTCCTTCCTGACTATAACACACAGGGGCCATCACCGATCTCTACCACATAGAAATCTGCTGCGTAGCCGATCTTCTGCTCATAGGCACTTCCGACGCACTCCACGAATTTTTCTATCGCTTCATTCTTAACGATGCTGACCGTACAGCCGCCAAAGCCGGCTCCTGTCATACGGGAACCGATGACACCCTCAATCTTCCACGCTTCCTCTACCAGTGTGTCAAGCTCGATGCCGGTCACCTCATAATCATCCCGGAGAGAAGTATGAGACGCGTTCATCAGCTGTCCAAACAGCTCCACGTCACCAGCTTCAAGTGCCTCAACCGCCTTGATGGTACGCGCGTTCTCATAAACCGCATGCTTTGCTCTTCTTACACAGACCGGATCTGTGATAGCAGTTTTCACCTGCTCAAACTCTTCCTCGGTGAGGTCGCCAAGTGCCTTGATAGCCTTCACCTTCTGAATCTCAGCCAGAGCTGCCTCGCACTGCGATCTGCGTTCATTGTATTTAGAATCACCCAGTCCGCGTTTCTTATTGCTGCATGCAATGACAATCTTTGCGTCCCTTAATGCAATCGGAGCATAGGTAAAGGAAAGGTCTGCTGTATCCAAAAAGATCGCGTGACCTGCCTTGCCCATGGCAATGGCAAACTGATCCATAATGCCGCAATTAACCCCATTGAAGTTATTTTCCGAATACTGACCGATCAGCGCAAGATCCTGATTGGTTACGTCGAATCCGAACAGATCTCTAAGGATAAATCCGGTTACCACTTCAACCGATGCCGAGGAGGAAAGGCCGGAGCCGTTCGGGATATTTCCATATAAGAGAAGATCGATTCCACAGGGAAGCGTAAAGCCCTTTTCGCCAAATGCCCACATAACGCCCTTTGGATAATTTGTCCAGCCGGCCTCCTTCTGTGGAGTCAGCTCATCGATCGATGACTCCAATACCCCAAGTCCCTCAAAGTTCATTGAGAAAAAGGCTAACTTTCTGTCTGCACGTTTTCTTGCTACCGCATAGGTTCCAATCGTCAGTGCGCAGGGGAAAACATGTCCACCGTTATAGTCGGTATGTTCTCCGATCATATTCACACGCCCCGGTGCGAAATAAACCTTTGCTCCCTCACTGTCCCCAAAGACTTCCTCAAATTTCTTCAATACCATTTGTTTCATCTGTTCCATTACCCTCTCCAATCTATCGTAGCAGCTACGATGTTTTCTACCCTAATTATAATAAAAGACAGGCAGACAACCTATACACGATTGTTGTCAATACCTGTCTTTTTGTTAAATAGTATGCAATGCATTTATCTGATTGATAAATTCCTCGACCTGTTTGCGGTCCTCCTTGTTCCGGCGTCCCTCCCCGGACAAATATTCCTTGCGGTAGGCAGACGGGGAACGTTTCTTTAGCTGTCGGAATGCCTTCGTAAACACGAGCGGATCCGTATAACCGCAGGAAATCGCAATACTTTCAATCGGAAGCTCGGTTAACTGCAGAAGCTCCGTCGCCTTCGTGATGCGGAAGGAGGTCAGAAACTGCTGCGGGGAAAAGCCCATGGCATTCTTAAACAGCGTGTACAGATAGCTTCGGTTGATGCAGACGAACCTTGCCACATCCGTCACCTTAATCGGGTTACAGTAATTGCTCTGAATAAACTCTACCGCCTTGCGCACGTAGGTATTCGCCTTGTCCTCCTCGCTTCTTCCCCGGACCGGGGCGTCCTGTGCGACATAGGACAAAAAGATGCCAAGCTGTCCGTTTCTGCGAAGGTCATTCGCAAGCCCGGAGGTGTTATGCTCCATCATATCGCGAACCGCTGCATAGATCTCATCCGATGCATCCGAGCGGAAAATCGGCTGTTTTCTGGAAAGTCCCATGTTCTTGACATGCTCCACCGCAAGCTCGCCGCTAAAGCCCACCCACACATAGGTCCATGGATCGTCCGAGTCTGCCTGATAGAACACCAGCTCCTCCGGAGGGATCAAAAAGCCATAGCCCGCCTCGAGCGGATAGGTGGTATCACCGATTGTGAAGGTTCCCTTCCCACTTAAAATATAGTGAATCATATAATGAGGCTTGACTGCCGGTCCGAAGCTGTGAAGCGGTTCCGTCTTGGAGCAGCCACAGCATGTCACATAGAGAGAGCCAAGCTGCGCATTTCGAAATTCCAGTTTGTATGCTTTTTCCATGAAATCATCCTTCCCTTATGTCCTATTATAAGGAAAAAGGACTCTCGATTCAACAGGTTTCCCCATCGATAAGCTTCGCTGCGCGTACTAAGGCTGCATCAATGTTACAGCAGAAATTCTCCTGTCCCACCTCATTTACAAGGCCGGCCTTAGTCATAGATTTCATCGGCTGTTCATTTACATGAGAGAAGATCAACGTAATCCCCTTGCTCCGGCAGTCTGCATACAGGGTCTCGAGCGCATTGATCGCTGTTGCATCTATAGCCGGGACACTGCGCATACGAAGAATCAGAACCCTCGTAAATTCCTTTGCCTGGATCTCTAAGAGTCTGTCTGCCACACCGAAAAACAGCGGACCACCAATCTCATAGACGCGAACCTCCTTCGGAACCTTGCGAAGGGACAGACTGTCGGGATCCTCCTCATCGTCAGGATATTTCCAGCTCTTGACATCCGTTTCATCGCTCATCCGCTTCATGAAAAGCAGACAAGCTAAAAGCATACCCACCTCGATTGCAACAACGAGATCAAAAACCACCGTGAGCACAAACGTCAGTACAAGCACCACAATATCACTCTTGGGCGCATGCTTGACCAGCTTCACAAAGGGTCTCCACTGACACATGTTATAGGCTACCATAAACAGAATCGCTGCAATAGCCGGCATCGGAATCAGTGCGGCGTACGGCATCAGAATAACCAATACTAACAGGAGTGTGATCGAATGCACCATTCCTGCAATCGGGGTGCGTCCTCCGTTCTTGACATTGGCGGCAGTGCGGGCGATTGCTCCCGTAGCAGGGATGCCCCCAAACAGGGCAGAACCGATGTTACCGATACCCTGTGCCACAAGCTCCATGTTGGAGCGGTGTCTGGAATTGATCATGCTGTCTGCAACTACGCAGGAAAGTAACGACTCGATTCCAGCCAAAATCGCAATTGTGAATGCATCCGGCAGCATCTTTCCGATCATCTGCATGGAGAATTTCGGAATCGTAAATGCCGGAAGCTTATTGCTAATGGTATATAGGTCTCCGATTGTATTTACATGAAGCGGAAGAAGCTTCACCATCGCAATGCCGACGAGAATGGCAATTAGGGATGCCGGGATCTTCTCGGTGACCTTCGGCCAGAAAATCAGGATGGCGAGGCAAACCATTCCCACCAGGAAAGCATGCACATTAAAGGTACCGATGTTGGCGGCAACCGCCTTGATCTTCTCAATCGTCTCGATCGGTGCTTCCCCATGCTGATAGGTAATGCCCATAAAATCCTTGAGTTGACCAACAACAATCGTCACTGCGATACCGGCTGTAAATCCGGTTGTGATCGTATAGGGGATGAATCGGATCAGACTTCCCATACGGCACAGTCCCATCACAATGAGAATGATTCCGGCTAAAACTGTTGCCACAATCAGACCGTCCATGCCGCTTGAAGCCACAATACCGGCTACAATCGTCGCAAAGGCCGCCGTAGGCCCTGCAATCTGCACACGGCTTCCTCCGAAAAACGAAATCAGAAAGCCTGCTATGATTGCCGTATAGATACCCTGCTCAGGACCGACTCCGGACGCTAATGCGAGCGCAATCGATAACGGCAGCGCGATGACTGCCACGATAATTCCGGCAACGACATCCTTAATAAACTGCTCCTTCGTGTAGGTTTTCAAAACAGAAAACAACTTCGGCTGTAATTTTTCCATAGGTAATAACCATGCCTTTCTTTTTTTGTCAAAATATGGCGTATAGACGTGTTCGATTATAGCATCACATCACAGATTTGCAAGGGGTTTTTGATTGTGAAACAAATCCCGGTACTCGCGGGGTGACATGTCGTACGCCTTTTTGAAGTTGCGAAGGAACACGGAATAATCATTAAAGCCGCACAGATTTCCAATCTCTCCGATCGCAAGCTCGCTCTGTAAATACTCGCAGGCACGAATTAGGCGTTTGTCGGTAAGAAACGCATGCAGCGTGGTTCCGGTCAGCTCCTTGAAGCGATGAAGCAGGTAGAACTTACTTAAATGCAGATGCTTCGCAAGCTCCTCCACGGAAATGTCCTCGTCAAGATGCTCATCCATATAGACAGAAACCCGTTCCACGAGACTGTGTCTGGTGCTCTCCCTCGGGTGGTGCGAGAAGCTTTTTCTGGCAGACAGTTCATTTAGATATAGAAAAAACTGCGTCAGATTCACCCTGTCAAGAAGCTCCTTGCCGCCCTCAAGCTGCATGTCGGGCGCCTCCTCTAAAGCAATCTTCACCAGGAGATTGCGAAGCATTTCTTCATAATAAATCGGGAAGTGATAGGCATAAATACCTGGGTGATGAAAGCATGCACTGAGGTCTGTCAGCCCCCCGGACAGGCTCTCCAGCGTATCCGGACTGATCCACAGCACTATTCGTCTGGAGTTCTCGTGACGTCCCTCCACATAGTGGTAATTGTGCATCACGTTGCGGTCAAGCAGCAGGAAGTCACCCTTGTGCAGATGGTAGGTCACATTGTTCACAAGGCTCGAAAACTCTCCTTCTGCAATGTAGATAATTTCATAAAAATCGTGATAATGCATCTGCAATGCGCCTGTCGGAACCCCGAACTTCTCATAGATTTCAAAATCGGTTGCAATCATGCTCTGGCGCTCATCGTCGCCTCTCATTGTCTTTAATAATCTCATTTTTTCACCAAACAGCAATTTTTACATGTTTTTGGACACTTTTTCTTCTTATCTTGCATTTTATCATATTCTATAATGAAAATACAAGAATCGCTCATGATAATGTTTGGAGGTACATCACTATGGAAATGACAATGCGCTGGTATGGC
>CALZEZ010000037.1 GCA_945643825.1 uncultured Lachnospiraceae bacterium | reverse complement strand
AATATTCCAATTGTGGAAAATGACATTTTGGAGAAAGTGGTACAGAGCGAACTGGATATTCCACACGCGCTTTTAGAGATACACGGAAATGCAGAGCCGAGCATAAGGGAAAATGTCGTGGGCAAGTGGAATTCTCTGAAAAACTGGTTTATCGACACGCAGGGTCACGATTGCGAGTGTAAGAAGGTTTTGCAAATTACCAATGATGTCATTCGAAGTATTATTCAAAATGCAGCTTTAATCGTTCAAATCCAGAACTGGGGAATCAGCAGAAAAGATGATTATCGGAAATTCTTGGAATTGTTTTTAAAATGCGAAGATCTCGATGAGGCGCACAAATTGTCGGCTCATGTTTTTGGCATACAGAAAATACAGCATTTCAAGACGAATGAGCCCCGCCAGGAGGATGCAATCAACAACAGTGTGTATGAGGAAGAGCCGGCAGAATTTTTGTTAAAGCCCCATACAAGAACCTACCGGGAGAAAAAAGATCGAAGGGGATTTACAGATAAGTCTCTGGAAAAAATGATACAGCGGCAAAGCTATCTGCAGAATGCAAGAAAGCAAAAAGAGATTGTGATGCGCTATATAAAGGATAATCGAATCACTTTTTCCGAAATAGGGGAAAAGGTTCCGGAAGATGCAAGAAATATATTTTTACAATGGATTGCCCTGGCGAATATGAATTCCCAGAAGCTGGGAAGGACAGAGTATGGTCAGGAATATCAGCTGATTCGGGGAGACGGCAATTGCGTGTTGGATTGTGAAGACGGCGCATTGACCATGCCGGCATATGTATTGGAGTTTAAATCACTATGAATGAAGTCAGAACGTTGATTGAAAATTTTTGGATATGTAAGGACAGTGATAAGGAAACCTATTATAAGGTAAAACAGGATATTCCTAATTTTCAGAAATTCATTCGGGAGCAGCTGGGTTGGAAGCTGCTCCACACGGAAAATTTATTAAAGCTGGAAAAGAGACCGGCCCACGCTCAAAGTTTTATGGGAATCGGAGGGTTTACGGATATCAGGGATTACTGTATTTTATGTGTCGTACTGATGTACTTGGAGGATAAGGAGGAACAGGAGCAGTTCCTTTTATCAGAGCTGATTGACTATGTGGAGACGCAGCTAAAGGGCTATATGGAGGTTGACTGGACTTCTTTTACCCAGAGAAAATCGCTGGTGCGGGTCCTGCAATATATGGAGGGACTGCAGATGCTACGCGTGTATGAGGGAAGCAGTGAGGCATTCGGTGCGGAGGCGGGGCAGGAGGTTCTGTATGAAAATACCGGTTACTCCAAATATTTTGCCACCAGTTTTGCCACCGATATTTCTTCTTATGAATCATGGGAAGATTTTGAAAAGATAGATTTTGAAGAATTGAACGAAGACCGGGGAACCATGCGCATCAATCGTGTATACAGACAGCTGGCGGTCTGCCCGGCATATTACTGGGAAGGAAATGAGGACGCGGATGCACTCTATTTAAAGAACCAGCGCCAGTGGATTTCAAAATATCTGAGTGAAAATCTGGGTGGAAATCTGGATGTCTACAAAAATGCTGCATTTTTGACGCTGGATGCGGATGATTGCTACGGAGCGGTGCACCCGAGGGATGCTATGCTGCCGGAGGCAGTGCTACTTTTGTGTGCAAAGCTTCAAAGAGAGCTGGCCGATGGAAAATTGGAGAAAAAAGATAATGAGTGTATATATCTGAAGCGGAGTAGATTTGCGGAAATGGTATCGGATTGCCGTAATCAATGGAACGATGCATGGAGTAAGGAATTTCGTGAAATGGATGAGGGCAAGCTACTGGACACCATTCTGGAATATATGAAAAACTGGCTGATGCTCCAATGTGATGAAGACGAGATTACGATTCTGCCGGCAGTCGGAAGGATTACAGGATATTATCCGGAGGATTTTGAGGGAGGTACAAAGGCTTGATAGATCGTTGGAAAATGAACCGAATTGGATTTGTGAATTTCTGGTTATATGATGAGGAAGACTTTGAATTTGTAGATGGAAAGCTCCTTCTACGTGGGCAGAATGGCTCTGGAAAATCCATTACGACTCAGAGCTTTATCCCATTTGTGCTAGATGGGGACCGAACACCGAGTCGACTGGATCCATTTGGCTCCAGTGATCGAAGAATGGAATATTATTTTTTAGGTGAGGAAGGAAGGGACGAAGCCACAGGATACCTGTTTCTGGAATTCAAAAAAGAAGAGTCTGGGGAATACCGCACAATTGGTATCGGACAGCGGGCAAAGCGTGGTAAACCCATGGATTTCTGGGGATTTATTATTCTGGATGGGCGTAGGATCGGCGATGATCTGTGGCTATATAAGGAAGTTGGAACAACGAGGATTCCTTTTGACAAAAGAGAATTGAAGGCACAGCTCGGGGAGGAGAATTTTTTTACGGACAGCCAGAGTGAATACAAAAAGCATGTCAATCAATATATTTTTGGCTTTCGAAAGGCGGATCAGTATGAGCAGTTTATCAAGTTGCTTGTGAAAGTGCGCGCTCCGAAGCTGTCAAAGGAATTCAAACCCACAAAGGTGTATGAGATTCTCAATGATTCTCTGCAGACTCTGACGGACGAAGATTTACGTGCTATGGTTGATGCCATGGAAAAAATGGATGAGATCCAAGATAGTCTGGATATGCTAAGCCGAGCTTTTGCTGACGTTAAGATTATACGAAACGAATATACCCGTTACAATCAATATATGCTTGCAAAAAAAGCACAGGCCTATCTTGTCAAAAAGAAGGAGGTAGAGACAGCACAGAGCCAGTTGGATGCCAAAGAACAGAAGAGAAAAGAGATGGAAGGCGAACAGCAGAGTAAACAGCGTTGTTTAGAAGAACTGGAGGAGAAAAAAAGACTGGCAGAAACCGAGCGAAGCGGACTTCTTGATACAGATCTGGAGGCGATGGACCACAAGCTGGAGCTGGCAAAGAAAAACAGGCAGGAAGCTGAGGCGCAGGAGAAAAAATGGGAAAATAAGATTGAGGAATGCAGGGAGCGCATCCGAGAGGGAGAGCAGAAGCTGAAGGAAATCCAGAGTCGACTGGAATTGAGAAAGCAGGAGTTGCTGGAGAAAAAACAGGAATTGGAGGAACAACAGGAAATTCTGCAGTGGGATCAGCATGAGGAGGTCCTTCGCTTGATAGGAACAGAGGAGTATGATAAGACAGGCGAAATTGTAAAAAATCTGGATATGCAGAAGAAGCTGATCGAGGAATGTCAAAAGGCAATTCGGCAGTATGAAGAAATTGCAAAACAGTATGACGAGCTCGAAAGCGAGTTGGAACAGCTCAGAAAGCAGAGAATCGTAAGGGAGCAGGAGTTGGATGCGGCGCAGGAGCAGGTTGTTGGTTCTATCGACCAGTGGATCACAGAACTTTTTGATGTAAAGAAAGTTTCCGAACAGTGGAAGCCGAAGGAAGAAGTGATGAAGGAGGTCCAAGAGAAGATCCGGCAGTATCAGTCTGTTGAGGATGCGGGAGCTGTGCAGGAACTGTTGCGGGCAGATTATGAAAGACAGCGTCAGGAGCTTGTTGATGTAAAAAGTGACAAGGAGTATGAGCTTAAGCACCAAAACGAGATTTTGAAGCAGGCGAAGGAGGAACTGGTGCAGGTTCAAAATCAGGAGGAACTGGAACCGGAGAGAGCGGAAAGCACAAGGCAAACCCGACTTGCCCTACAGGAAGCCGGTATCACAGCAGTCCCGTTTTATAAGACCGTGGAGTTTCCAAGAGGGATGAATCCGGCTGTCTGTGCAAGACTGGAAGCACAATTGCAGAGAATGGGACTTTTGGACGCTCTAGTGGTATCGACGGAGGACTTTTCGAGGATTCGACAGGCATGTCCACAGTTTTTGGATACTATTTTGTATGTGGAGAAAAAAGGAAGCTCTCATTTTTCCGGGCTGGTTGTAAGCGAAGAACTAGAGGATGGACTCCGGGAGACAGTTAGCAGAATATTAAGTAATATCTATGAAAAAGAAGGTAGCGGACACGGCATTTATCTCGGGAAGGACGGAGACTTCCGGCAGGGTATCTTAGCCGGAAAAGCAGAAAAGACCGGGGAGGCTGAGTTTGTAGGTCTGCTTGCAAGAAAGAGACGGAAAGAAGAAAAAATTCGGCAGCTGCAGGAACAGATCCGGGAATTTACGGAAATCGTGTCAGGTATTGAGAAGGAGATTGAAGAGATTAGGGGACGTCTTCAAACCCTGCAGGAGGAGTATCAGAGGATTCCGGATTTTTCCGGTATCAATGAGGCTTTAGATAAGGAAAAAGAATGCAGTCTGGCATTGCAGATGATCAGCGCGCAGTATGAACAGAAAGAAGCACAGGAGAGAAGCCTGGCACAGAAGAAAAACGGACAGTACCAGATCATGCTGCAGCAATGCAAGCCATTCCCATACGCAAGGACAAAGGAAGCCTATGAGGAGGTCAGTGATGTCTTTGGGGAATATCGGCGCATCTTTCAGGAGGTGCGGGAAAATTTACTGCAGCTTGGGAGCGAACGCAGCAATTGCAGATATAGAGAGGAGCAGATTGCCGACCATGAGCAGGCCATGGATGATGCCTTTGTAGAAAAGCGAACCTGTAGTACCAGAGTCAAAGAGTGTGAGATCCAAATCCAACAGTATGAAGATTATCTTAACCGACCGGAAATTGTTGAGAAGGCGAACCGGTTGAAGGAGATCAAAGATGAGCTGGAGAGGTTGAATGGGGATTGCAGTCAGTTGAAGCAGGAACTGCTGCGTCTGGATGTGGAACTTGAGAACCTGCTGGAATCCGAGCCGAAGCAAAAGGAGCAGCTTCAGCGAGCAATTGCGGAGGAAACCTTCCTTAGAAATTATTTTGAGGAGGAGCTTTCTCTTAAGCTTGTATTTGAACGTGGGAATCGCACACTTTTGGATTGTGCCAGGGAAGCGGTGGGCGTGATTCGGGAAGGCGATAAGAACAGGGAATCCGGAGATATGCTTAATGCACTGTACCAGGTGTACCAGCGTCATAACGGCAATCTGACAAGCTACGGAACCGCCTTGGAAGATTGCTTTGGGGCTGTGGATGACATACCGGGAGTCACAGAGACGGTAAATGTCCTTCGCAAGCGTGTGCGTGTCGTATCCGTTTGGAACGGGAAAAAGGTATATCTGGAGGAATTTTACGGAATCTTAAAGACAGCAATTGACGAGACGGAGCTGTTGATCCAGAAAAAGGATCGGGAGTTGTTTGAGGATATTCTGTCCCAGACTATCAGTCAGCAGCTGACGGATCGGATTGAGGAGAGCAGAAAATGGGTTTCGGATATGTCAAAGCTTATGAAGGAGATGGACACATCCATGGGCTTAAGCTTTTCGCTGGATTGGAAACCACAAAAAGCGGAGAATGACGCTGAGCTTGACACCGCTGAGCTGGAACAGATCCTGCTTCGGGACCGCACGCTGCTCACGATGGAGGATATTGAAAAGGTTGCGGCACATTTTCGCAGCAAAATTCGAACGGAAAAGCGAAGGATTGAGGAAGACGGTGGTGTCATCAACTATATGGAGCTGGTGAGGGATGCGCTGGATTATCGCAAATGGTTTTCATTCCAGATGTTTTTCAGGCGGGGAGAGGAATCCAGAAAGCCTTAGACCAATGCTGCATTTAACCGATTTAGCGGTGGGGAGAAGGCGATGGCAATGTATGTTCCTCTTTTTGCGGCGGTCAATGCACAGTACCAGAAAGCGGGAAATAAGGATCATCCGCGCATGATCGCACTGGATGAGGCATTTGCCGGAGTGGATGATAAGAATATCAGCAGTATGTTTGAACTTGTTCATAAGCTGGATTTTGATTATATCATGAATTCCCAGGCATTATGGGGATGCTTTGAGACGGTAAAGGGACTTCGGATAGCAGAATTGCTAAGACCACAGAATTCTCAGACGGTTTCCGTGATCCGCTATACATGGAACGGACATGAAAGGATATTGGATGAGCAATAATACAGAATGTGCAAAATATTTTAAGAGTCAGAAAGCATATCAGAGATGCCTGAAGGCACTCCGGAAGAAATGGAAATCCTTCGGAAAAGTGGTCGGGCGTATCACGCTAAAGGATACGACCGAGGACGAGCGCCGGGCAATCGGCGGAATCATAGGAAGAATATTTTATGATGAGGACATCTGCTTTTCTTTTGCGGAGTTTGAGCAAGGTCTGCAGAGGACGCGCTTTGCCCCAGTGGATATGAAGGAAGTGTTGGAAGCATATTTCGGAGAGAAGCTTTCCACCAACCAGAGAGAAAAGGAGGAGCAAGAGAACGAAAAAAATGCTTTTTTTAATGACTTTTGTGAGTATTTCCGAAAAAGCACAGGCAGTGGGTCGATGGCATTTTTATGGATTCAGGCAATGATCTCTGATAAAAAATATGGATATCAGCAGTTGGTAAGAGAGTATAAAAAAGATCAGCAGCAAGCAAAGATATTGGCAAAAAATGTGGGGAAAGGACTTGTACAACTGGAATGTACAGAAGAGACTTGTGGCGAATGGCCATTGGCAGTATTTGCAGCGAAAATGTCCGGCAATCCCCATTACTTTGACCGTGGCACTGTGCCGGGACAGCTTTTAGTGAATGCAATCTGTTATTGGAGGAAAGCGGAATTGCCGGTAAATGCACATCAGTGGAGGGAATTATTGCTTACTGTCGGAATCGTGCCGGATAACGTGTCCTCGATGGTTCATGCATATGGGCTGCGCCTGAAGACGAAGGATGGCTGGCATCCGGCCTATGATGCATTTTGTAGATTAAAGGAACCCTATGTCATTACTATGGAGAATCTAAGGGGAGTTACCGGAGCACGTGCAGAAGGAGAGCGGGTGTATGTGGTAGAAAATGAGATGGTTTTTAGTTATCTGGTGGAACAGGCAGGAAAAGAGAAGCAGGAAAGGCTGGGGAGTTCAAATTTGTATCAGAATGAAAAACTGACACTGCTGTGTACATCGGGGCAGCTTCGGGCAGTGGCGCTGGAGTTGATTCCACTTATCCTTAACAGTGGTACTGATATCTATTACAGCGGTGATATCGATCCGGACGGAATCGGAATCGCAGACCGACTGTGGCAAAAGTTCGGAGACCGCATTCATATCTGGAGGATGTCATCGACGGATTATGTGACCAGCATCTCGAAGGAGTGCATTAGCAATAATGGCTTGGTAAAATTGGAGAATGTCGTGAATCCCCTACTGCAGCAGACGGCAGAATGCGTGAAAGAGAAACGCATAGCGGCTTACCAGGAAAATCTGCTGGAGGAACTGTTGGGAGATATTCAGTAGAAACTTTAATGTACCGGCATGATTGTCCTTACTATCTTAGTCCTTATCATAGAGATCATTTCTTTTTTGATTGATGGTATACCGGGGGGATTTATACATATCCTACAGTATATTACAAATGCGTTTTTGTTTTTTTGGGCTGGCTATCGTACGCCTTCGTGCTTCCGTGTGTTATGGGTACACTCGTTTAGGGGATGCAGTATGGCATTGCAACAGGGGGGGGCAGTGGTAATCGCTAGTTTACTTGTGGAGATGCAGTTACAGAAGGAGGAATCTTTTAAGAAAATAAATGATACATATGGACATACTGTTGGTGATGATGCAATAAGAACTGTCAGCAGATTGCTTTCACATTGGGTGGGAACTCCTGATACAGTGATAAGATTTGCCGGAGATGAATTTACTATTATATGTGTAAATAAATCACAAAATGAAGTAACAGCATTATAAGAATCTGGACGAGTTTTTGCGTGAATATGAGTGAGGTAAAAAGTGATTAAGGTCGTTTTTATTGATATAGATGATACCATCTTTAGTTTTTCGGGATTTGTTAAGAAAACAATGCATGATGGTTTCGAGAAATTTGGGTTGAAGCCCTACACGGATGAAATGTTTCCAATCTTTGAGGAAATTAACAGCGAATTGTGGAGGCGTATCGAACAAAATAAGCTGACACTTCAGCAATTACGTAAGATACGTTGGAATATGGTCTTCAAAGAATTGGGTATAACATTTGACGGTACTTTATTTGAAAACTATTTCTGCACCGAACTGCGAGAAAGTGCTATTTTTGAGCCACATGCGTTGGAGGTCATTAAATACCTTAAAACCGGATATGTTTTGTGTGTAGCGAGTAACGGTCCGTATGAACAGCAATACAATCGACTAAAAATCGGTGGTATTGATACATACTTTTCACACTTTTTCATATCATCGGCAATAGGAGCAGGGAAGCCTGATAAAGCATATTTTGACTATTGTTTTGCAGAACTTCGAGATAACGGTAATGAGGGACTTATGCCGGAGGAAACGATTATTATCGGTGACTCACTTACTTCGGATATTGCAGGAGGAAGAAACTACGGCATGAAAACATGTTTCTATACGAAAGGAAAGAAATGTGAATCCGATCATAAGTTGGCGGATTATATAGTTTCTGATTTATCGGATATTATGCAAATACTGTAATCGAATTTTTAGTAAGAAGGGGAGAAAATGAAAAAGCAAACAAAGATGATTTGGCCTGATTATGAAAATTGTATAGCCAATCTTCCAAATTCCATTTTGAAAAAATGGGGCATTCCGACTGTGGGGGATACATTGCCTCTTGCTGATAAATATTTGGAAAAGGATTATAAGAATGTCGTGGTTCTTCTTCTTGACGGAATGGGGAAGCATATTCTGGAAGAATCTCTTGATGAGAAGGGAGCGTTCCGTAGCCATCTTGCAGGAAATTACAATTCCGTATTTCTTTCAACGACAGTAGCAGCAACTACTTCTATGCTTTCCGGACAGCAGCCTTGTGAACACTGTTGGCTTGGCTGGGATTGTTACTATCCGCAGATAGACAAGAACGTCACGGTTTTTTTTAATACAGTACAAGGTACTGAAGAATCTGCTGCAGACTATCATGTTGCCAGAGAATATACTCCTTATGTGGATATAATTGAGAAAATTAATGCAGCCGGAGGAAAGGCATATTACAGTCTTCCATACATCCCTCCATATC
>CALZEZ010000036.1 GCA_945643825.1 uncultured Lachnospiraceae bacterium | reverse complement strand
GATTGCCCTGATTATTATGGTTATCGTTGCATTAGCCGTTCTCACGGTTGTAACATTGTTTGTTATTCGTAATCTTACAAAGCCGCTGAAGCCGATTGAGAGCAGCATCAAGGATCTGCAGAATCTGGATATCACCTGCAAGGACGAGATTGCTCCGTTTGCAGCAAGAGGCGATGAGCTTGGCAATATCACGAATGCTACGCAGAGCCTGATAGCCTCACTTCGCGGAATTGTGGAAACGCTGCAGGAATGCTCTGGTACCTTAGATGGTAAGGCCGATGATCTTCATGGCTCCTCCAGTCAGCTCATGGAGTGTGTGACAGACAACGTGGCAACTACGGAAGAGCTGTCTGCAACGATGCAGAACACGAACACGATTGTGGTAAATGTCGATCAGGAGATTAACAAGATTAATAGAGCCATTCAGGATGTTTTGGACAGCATTGTTACATCGGCAAATACCAGTGATGGTGTGATTGAAAGCGCCCAGTCCATGAAGGATGAGGCAGACGATGCTTATAACAATGGTCAGGAGACCTTAGTCAGAACGAAGTCCTCTGTTCAGGAGGCGCTGGTAAGCTTGAGAGAGCTTTCCAAGATTAATGATCTGGCATCTGAGATCTTAAGTATATCCGGACAGACCAATCTGTTGTCCTTAAATGCTTCCATTGAAGCAGCCAGAGCCGGAGAGGCAGGACGTGGCTTTGCCGTTGTTGCAGGAGAGATTGGAAAACTGGCAGAAACCTCCAGAAATACCGCTTCGGCGATTCAGATTCTCTGCAAGGAGGCAAATGACAGTATTGACACCGTAAATAACTGCTTCGATACGATTATCGAATTTATTGAGAAGGACGTTGTGGAACGCTTCAGGGAGTTTGCCGATAAGTCCACAACCTACAGCGAGCAGGTGGATTCCATTAAGAATCAGCTTGACTCTGCGGAGAATGCGGTTAAGCAGCTGAGCGAGTTCGCTACAGAGATTGAGACCAACATGGAGGATGTGAAGTGCATCACCAATGAGAATCAGGTAGCAATCAATACGATTGTTGAGAAGAATGAGGATACCGCTGAAATCGCCGGTATGGTTCAGAGACAATCCGAGGAGAACAAGGAACTGTCGATCAAGCTGGAAAGCATCATTGAGCAGTTTAAACTGTAATTGTAACGAGGAAGAGAGGGGGCGAGCTCATCGCCCCCTTATTGTGTATTTTATGTATAGGATATTAATTGTAGAGGACGATAGGGAAATTGCAGAGAGTATGGCAGGGCTTGCCGCAAGCTGGAATCTGGACACCAGACTGGTGGAGGACTTCCGTGATGTGCTCGCGGTGTTTAATGCCTATGAACCGCAGCTTGTGTTGCTGGATATCACACTTCCGTATTTTAACGGATATCACTGGTGCAGTGAGATTCGTAAGAAATCGCAGGTGCCGATTATCTTTATCTCCTCGGCAGCCGATAATATGAATATTGTCATGGCAATGAACATGGGGGCGGATGATTTTATTGCGAAGCCGTTTGATGGCAGTGTTCTCATGGCAAAGGTGCAGGCCATGCTTCGCAGAAGTTATGATTTTGGAATGGCAGCGCCGGTGTTAGAGCACAGGGGTTCCGTGCTGGATACCGGGGATCAGTCCCTGCAGTATGAGGATTGCAGGATTGCCCTCACCAAAAATGAATACCGCATTCTCTATTGTCTGCTAAGGAATAAGGGTAAGGTAGTCAGTAGGGAGAAGCTCATGCAGAGCCTGTGGGAGACAGACAGCTTTGTCGACGACAACACCCTGACCGTCAATATCAACAGACTTCGCAAGAAGCTGGAGCAGGCAGGATTAGAGAGCTATATAGTGACAAAGGTGGGTGTCGGTTATCTGATCGAGGACTGACCAGTGACAGTGACACTGAAATAGGAGGCTTTATGTCTTTTTGGAAGAGCTATTTAAGGGGAAGGAAGCGATTGATCGGCTGCAGCATTCTGTTTGCCGCTATTTTTCTCGTTTCCTTTTTGTTATATCACCTCCCGCTAAAGGCGGCACTTTACCCTATGGCGATCTGCGCCTGCCTTGGCGTGGTGTTTCTGTTGTTGGACGGGAACGCGCAGAGGAGAAAGGTGGATTGCCTTATCCGGATGCGGCGTAGCCTAGAGCTGACGTTAGACGATCTGACAGAGACGAAGGATCCGGTGGAGGAGCAGTACCGACAGCTGTTAGAAGCTCTTTCCGGGCAGCTACAGGAGGAGCAGGCGGCTGCTGCGGGACAATACCGGCAGATGATGGATTATTACACGCTATGGGTTCATCAGATTAAGACGCCGATTGCGTCCATGCGGCTTATGTTGGAGGAGGAGGATTCGGCCTTGTCCAGAAGGATCCGTTCGCAGCTTCTCCGCATTGAACAGTATGTTGCCATGGTGCTCACCTATCTTCGATTGGATTCGGACTACAGTGATTATGTGTTGAAGGAATATTCGCTTGATGACCTGCTAAGACCCGTGATCCGTAAGTTTGCGTCGGAATTCATCGGGAAAAGAATAACGCTTTTGTATGAACCGATTCAAAAGCAGATTGTGACGGATGAGAAGTGGTTTTGCTTTGTGCTGGAGCAGCTGTTGTCCAATGCGCTCAAATATACGAAAGAGGGACAGATTCAAATCGTAGTAGAGCGCGATGAGCTTGTCATCCGTGATACCGGGATTGGGATTGCCGCACAGGATCTCCCGAGAATCTTCGAGAAGGGGTACACCGGCTATAATGGTCGCACGGATAAGCGTGCCAGCGGGATTGGGCTGTATCTTTGCAAGAGGATCTGTGATAATCTGCGCCTGCCGATTCGCGTCGAATCTGCCATTCATGCCGGAACCAGTGTCTGTATCGGACTGCATCAGACGCAGGTAAACTATAGAGATTAGGAGCTTATTCCCGGGTACAGGAAGCATTCCTGCTCGTGGGAGTTGATGATACCGATCGCCTGCAAATAGGAATAGACAATGGTGGTTCCGATGAATTTCGCACCACGCCTTTTTAAGTCTGCTGTAATCTCGTCCGACAGAGGAGAACTCACTTTATCCCATTCACGTATGACCTGGTTGTCCGTGAAATGCCAAATATAGGCGTGGAAGGAGCCCCACTCCTTCTGAATCTGCAAAAAGACGCCGGTATTGTGAATCGCGGCTTCGATTTTTCTGCGATTTCGGATGATGGAGGCGTCTGCCAATAGCTCCTCGATTTTGCGCGAATCAAAAGCGGCAATCTTGTCCATATCATAGTTTTCAAAGGCTCTTTTAAAATTCTCCCGCTTGTTCAAAATGGTTTCCCAGGATAATCCGGCCTGAAAGGGCTCTAAGATAAAAAGCTCATAGAGCGAGGCGTCATCAAAGGTGGGTACACCCCACTCCTCATCATGGTATCGGATATAGAGCTCGTTCTTTGGATTGCACCAACGGCATCGTGTGTGCTTCATGGCTTCCATCGGTCTGTCCACCTTTCCTGCTGTTTGTCTGATTATAACATGCGTCTTACACAAATGTAAGACCACGCCCGGAAAATGTAAGGCGATTCGATGGCGTCTGCCGGGTTTCTTTCGCTACAATGGAGTCACAAAGAAGAAGGAGAAAAGACAATGAGTATCTTGGAAGTAAGTAATTTAAAGAAAGTATATGTGACCCGATTTGGCGGAACCAAGGTGGAAGCGCTCACGAATGTGAATTTCACGATAGAAGAGGGAGAATACGTTGCAATCATGGGAGAATCGGGCTCAGGTAAGACGACACTGCTAAATATTCTGGCAGCGCTCGACAAGCCGACAGCCGGAAGAGTGCTTTTGGATGGACAGGATCTGGGAGCCATAAAGGACAAGGAGATAGCCGGATTCCGCAGAGATCATCTCGGATTCGTCTTTCAGGAGTTTAATCTGTTAGACACCTTTACGATTGAGGATAACATTTTTCTTCCGCTGGTTTTGGCAGGCATGCATTATAAGGAAATGCTGGAGCGTCTCGTGCCGATTGCAAAGAAGCTTGGCATTGAGCATATTCTGAAGAAATACCCATACGAGGTGTCCGGTGGACAGAAGCAGAGAGCAGCGATTGCCAGGGCCATGATCATTGGTCCGAAGCTGATCTTAGCAGATGAACCGACCGGGGCATTGGATTCGAAGTCCTCCGACGAGCTGCTCCGGCTGTTTGGAGAGGTCAACCGGCAGGGGCAGACGATATTGATGGTGACACATTCCGTAAAGGCTGCCAGTATGGCAAACCGTGTTCTGTTTATCAAGGACGGAGAAGTTTTTCATCAGATTTATCGCGGAACGGATACCGACCAGCAGCTCTACCAGAAGATCACCGATACACTGACCTTACTTGCAGGTGGAGGTGAGAGAGCATGAGAGTAGGATTCTATTTCGGCCTGGCCAAGGACGGCATCCGCAAAAACAAACGCTTATATCTTCCCTACATCCTGACCTGTGTCGGTGTGGTGATGATCCACTATATTCTGGGCTTCTTAAGCAAAAATCCGTTTTTGGCTTCTGTCCAGGGCGGAAACTTCATTCAGTACACGCTGGGGATGGGAACCTGGGTGATTTCCATATTTTCCTGTATCTTTCTTTTCTACACGAATTCCTTTCTGATTCGCCGTAGAAAGAAAGAGTTCGGCTTGTACAATATTCTGGGAATGGGGCGAAAGCACATCGGGCTCATCCTCCTTTTTGAAAGCCTGATCGTAGCGGGGCTTGCACTTGGGGGCGGACTTGCCGCCGGGATTTTGTTTTCAAAGCTTGCTGAGCTTGGACTATTAAATATCCTGAAGATGCAGATCAGCATGGATTTTCATATCTCGCTGTTTTCTGTGAAGAGGACGATTTTGCTCTATCTTGGCATTTTTCTTATTCTGTTTCTAAATACGTTGCGGCAGATCCGTTTTCAAAGTGCACTGACCTTACTTGGAAGCGAGAGAGCCGGAGAGAAGCCGCCGAAGGCGAACTGGCTCCTTGGAATAGCCGGCTTTCTTCTGCTCGGAATCGCCTATTATGCGGCGGTTTCGATCAAGGATCCGGTAGCCGCCTTTACGATATTCTTTTTTGCGGTGATTCTTGTCATCCTTGCAACCTATCTGCTTTTGATTGCCGGCTCAGTCGTGCTTTGCAGGGTGCTACAGAAGAACAAGAAATTTTACTACCGGACGCAGAATTATGTATCGGTCTCCTCTATGCTGTATCGAATGAAGAGAAATGGTGCAGGGCTGGCAACGATCTGTATTCTCTCTACGATGGTGCTCGTGATTCTGTCCTCCACCACCTGTCTCTATTTTGGCAGTGAGGATGCACTGAGCAACCGTTATCCGAGCGAGGTTATGGTGACTTTATGTGAGGATGAGGCCGGGGCAGTATCGGATGAAGTATATGGGAAGCTGGATGAGCTCTGCTATCAGCTTGCTAGAGACAATGGTGTGGAGCCAAAGCAGTATTCCACCGCACGATTTGGCTATCTGACAGGCGTGATTTTGGAGGATCAGGTGAAGACGCAGCTGGAAGGAAATACCGAGAGAGTCTTAGGGGAGCTGCAGAATATGGTTTTAGTCATGCTCTGTCCGGTTGCGGATTATGAGAAGGTGACAGGCAGGCATGTGGAGCTTTCACAGGATGAGGTATTACTCTACTCGGATGACATCCATTATTGCTATGATACGATCCGGGTCGGAGAGAATACAACATTCCGGGTAAAGGAGAAGCTTGACAGAGAGGACCCTGCCTTTGGAGAAGCTACCGGCCTTACCAATTCCAGCAAGTCCTTAAGCTTTGTGTCACAGATCTGGCTGTTCACCAGTGATTTTGATCGGGCACTCGGCGATATTCCACAGCTTGTAGATGATTATGGGAAGAAGAGTCTTACCTACGAGATGGTATGCTATTTTGACACAGAGCTTCCCCGGAAGGAACAGCTCTCATTTGGTTCCCGGTTTGCCGAGCAATATAAAGAGCAACCGCTTCCGGCATCCAGGTACTATATTGAAACCAGAGCCTCACAGTATGCTGATTTCTACCAGACCTTTGGAGGACTGCTTTATCTGGGGATCATGCTGAGTGTTGTATTCATTCTGGCAGCAGTCCTGATGATTTATTACAAGCAGATTTCAGAAGGATATGAGGATCAGGCCAGATTTGATATCATGCAGAAGGTCGGCATGACACAGACGGAGATCAAGAGAAGCATCAATGCACAGATGCGCACCGTTTTTTTCCTGCCACTCATCCTTGCGGGAATTCATGTCGTCTTTGCGTTCCCGATGGTTCGCAAGCTCTTACTCCTGTTTGGGCTAAACAACGTCGGTCTTTTCATGACAACCAGTGCGATCAGCTTTGTGGTCTTTGGAATCTTCTATATGGTTGTGTATAAGTTGACCGCAGGTGCTTATTACAGGATCGTAAGTAATATTTCATAAAGTATTTTATAAAAAGAAAAAGTGCGCGTGATGCGCACCTTTTCTTTTTTAAATAGGATACCGAAGCATCCTATGCGAGATATTTGGCCAGTGTCTTACTTACTGCGCCCTTGCCGTTACATAGCTCGGCGAAGTAATCGCATACAAGCTCGGCAAGTCCTGCTTCGTACAGGTTTACGCCCCAGATTTTTTCGTTTTCAAGCACAGGCTTTAATGCGCTGAAATCGGTAACAGGGGAGTCGAGGCCATAACCTGCTACGTAAGGGCATACGGTGGAAAGCAAGGGATCGGAGCTTAAGGTGAAGCTCTCACCATTGTCGTCCACTGCCATCAGGTAACGCAGCCAACCGGCAAATACAAGAGGAATAATCTTTAAATCACGAACGTTTAAGCCGGGATCCTTCTCATAAGCCTTGATGGTTTCGCCGAAGCGGATTGCAAGCTTCTGGGAAGTATCGGTAGCGATTCTCTGCGGAGAATCCGGCATAAACGGGTTGGGAATCCGGATACCCAGTACCTCGTCGATGAATTTCTGAGGGTCTAAGATGCCGGGATTGATTACAACAGGAAGCCCTTCCTTGTAGCCGACGATTTCGACCATCTTTTTCAGAT
Organism: uncultured Lachnospiraceae bacterium; assembly: GCA_945643825.1. Lineage (GTDB taxonomy): Bacteria > Bacillota > Clostridia > Lachnospirales > Lachnospiraceae > UMGS2037. Next base: position 2,049 of record CALZEZ010000036.1, on the reverse strand, counting down.
ACGGATTTTTCATCTCCTCGGATATGAGCTGATAACCTAACAGACAGCCGTAAATCGCAAGGGAGGTGTGGAGCGGATTAAGACACGTACATACCTTCATCTTCTCTACCTTGTCTACGGTCTCACGCTGTGTGAAGATGACACCGCCCTTCTCAAGAGCGGGACGGCCGTTCGGGAAGTCGTCTTCGATGACAAGATACTCACATTCCTCGGCATTGACGAAGGGGGCAACATAGGTGTTCTTGCTTGTGATAACCTGCTCTAAGTCGCTGATCCTGTCAGCAGCTAACATTGCCTTTACCTTATCGTCCGGTCTCGGAGTAATTTTATCGATCATGCTCCATGGGAAGGAAACCTTCTCGGAGTTTACATAACTAACGAATCCGGCATCTACCAGACCGGCCTCGCACCATTTATTTGCAAAGGCGGTTACTGCGTCACAAAGCTTGTCGCCGTTGTGGGAGCAGTTGTCCATGCTAACCATGGCAATCGGAAGTGCGCCGTTTTCATAACGATGAAACAGTAAGGAGACCACCTTGCCAAGATAGCTGTCCGGAGCAGCAGGACCGTTTTTCAGGTCGGAAGCCACAGCGGGGAGAAGCTCACCCTTTCCATCGACAAGGCTGTAGCCCTTCTCGGTAATCGTAAAGCTCGCCATCTGCAGGGAAGGAGCGGCAAAAATCTCCTTTAATCTGCTGTACTGCGCTTCGTTGGAGCTGTCAAGCACGAGAGACTCTACGATACTTCCAACCACGGTTTTCGCAACTGTGCCATCTGCCTTTAAGGTAGCCAGAATGGAGAGATTATCATGAGGCCAGTACATCTTCTCGATGATCTCATAGTCATAGCCCTCGACTGCAATCAGTCCCTTGTCCACAGCACCCTCATTTAAGAGGTTCTGCAGCACGTTTGCCTGAAAGGCACGGAAGATATTTCCGGCACCGAAGTGAACCCAGGTCGGTTCCTTGGCGGTTGCCTCTTTTACCTTGTCATAATCAAAGGTGGGAATCTGATAACCGGCTGCTTCCCACGCATTCTTATCCTTTAATCCTTCTAATGTAAGCTGCATGTTCTTCTTCCTCCTACTTGTGGCTTTTTACAATCGCTTCCCACAGACCATTCAGATAGGTTGCACCGAGAGCTCTGTCATAGAGACCATAACCAGGCATAGCAACCTCGTCCCAGATCATACGTCCATGGTCGGGACGAATTGGTCCATCAAAGCCGATATCATACAATGCCAGCATGATCTCGTACATATCAAAGGTGCCGTCGCTTGACAGATGAGCTGCCTCCTCAAAATCGGTAGGAGAGTTGAATTTTAAGTTGCGGACATGTGCAAAATGAATACGACCCTTTAAGGAACGGATCATATCGGGAAGATCATTCTCGAGATTGGTTCCGTAGGAGCCGGAGCAGAAGGTTACACCGTTGTGCGGGTTGTCAACCATCTTCATCATGCGCAGAATGTTTGCCTTATTGATGATGATACGAGGCAGACCGAATACGCTCCATGCCGGATCATCCGGGTGAATTGCCATGTTGATATCGTACTGGTCGCAGACAGGCATGATTCTCTCTAAGAAGTATTTTAAGTTTGCAAAGAGCTTCTCGTCATCCACATCCTTGTACATCTCGAATAATTCCTTGATGCGGGCCATACGCTCAGGCTCCCAACCGGGAAGGATCGCGCCATTGGCATCTCCTGCGATCGAGTCAAACATTTCCTCGGGCTTTAAGGCATCTACAGCCTCCTGTGTGTATGCGAGAACAGTAGAACCATCCGGGCGCATTCTTGCAAGCTCGGTTCTTGTCCAGTCGAATACAGGCATAAAGTTATAGCATACCAGGTGAATATCGGCCTTACCCAGATTCTCAAGGGTTTTGATATAGTTTTCAATATACTGCTCACGATCAGGAGTGCCGACCTTGATGGCATCGTGAATATTTACGCTCTCAATACCGGAGAGACGAAGACCTGCATCCTCCACCTCTTTCTTAAGAGCCAGAATATCCTCAAGCTCCCAGAGCTGTCCCGGCTTTGTTTCA
>CALZEZ010000035.1 GCA_945643825.1 uncultured Lachnospiraceae bacterium | reverse complement strand
AACTCGACAATCGCAGGCCATCATCTTCGTGTCCTTATGAAGGATGAGCAGGGACATATCGTGGAGGAACACGTGCATGATCACCACGACGAGCACGCGCACCACGAGGAACACGATCACCACGGGGAACACGATCACCACGGCGAGCACGATCACCACGACGAACATGCGCACCACGACGTGCATGATCATCACGATCACGCCCATGCCCATGATCATGAACCGGGCCACCATCATGCGCATCATCACCACTCCCTTGCGGACATCTATGACATGGTCGAACACTTCGATGTGTCCGATGCCGTCAGGAACAGAGTCCGGAAAATCTACGATGACCTTGCCCAGGCAGAGTCGCAGGCACATGGAAGAACCGTGGAAGAGGTGCATTTTCACGAGGTCGGAGCGATGGATGCAGTGGCAGACATCACCGGCGCCTGCCTTTTAATGGAGCTTCTTGCACCGGAAAGAGTTGTCGTATCTGCAATTAATTTGGGAAGCGGTTCTGTTCATACTGCGCACGGAATCTTACCGGTGCCGACCCCGGCAACCGCTTATCTTCTTAAGGGAATACCAGCGTATATGAGCGAAATAAACGGAGAACTGTGTACCCCCACCGGCGCCGCACTTCTAAAAAGCTTTGCGACCGAATATGGCAGCATGCCCGGAATGTGCCTGTCTGGCATCGGATATGGAATGGGTACGAAGGAGTTTCCGCGTCTTAATTGCGTGCGGGCACTATTGGGGGAAACAAAAGAGGATACCTATGGTCCGAATGGAGTTGTGACGAAGCTGAGCGCCAATGTAGATGACATGACGGGAGAAGAGGTTGGCTTTTGCATCGAGAGGCTGCTTTCCATGGGCGCACTTGATGTTTACGCGACGCCAATCTATATGAAAAAGAATCGTCCCGCATATGAAATAAATGTTTTATGTAAACCAGAGGACGCAGATATCCTGGCACAGGGAATGCTGAAGTACACAAGCACCTTTGGCGTGCGTCGGGAGAATCTGGACAGATACCGGATGGAGGTAAGCTTCGAGGAAGTTGAGACGCCATATGGAATCGTGCGCAAAAAGACAGCAACAGGCTATGGCATCAGCAAGAGCAAATACGAATATGCGGATTTGGCGAGACTTGCTGAACAGGAAGATTGTTCTCTCCGGGAACTCACGACATCGGTTCTACCAGTCTAGCAAAGAGGTGGATTTTTCAATCTTCTTCTCGATATCGTAGAGAAATGCGCGAAGAGAGGCATCATCCATCTGTTCCCACTCACCGCCGAGTCTCTTTTTGAGCTCCCTTACAGGTGTACGCAGAAAGGCTAACATCTTAGCCGGGTCGTAGTTCATGAGAGCACTCTGATCGGCATTTGGATTGAGACAGCTTGCTGCATCGCGAATAAACTTTTTTTCTCTTTCGAGCTGAGGGTCTTCCTTTTTCGTCGACTGACCCTCCAGCATTTTTTTCAGATCATTTAATACATCCATAATAACACCCCACTGCAGATAAAGAAGATTCTGATATCTGTATTATAGCATTTTCAGGTAATATTAGGAAGATGCTATATAAGGAAAGGAAGTGCTTATTTTGAGTAGTCAGGCAAAAAATAAATACGAAATCGACATGATACATGGACCACTGCTTGGCAAGATTCTGATTTTTACGATTCCGCTCATGGCATCAAGCATTTTGCAGCTGCTTTTCAATGCGGCGGATATCGTGGTAGTAGGACGGTTTGCGGGCAGCGAGGCGCTCGCCGCGGTTGGATCAACAGGGGCGCTGATCAATTTATTGACCAACGTTTTCATGGGATTGTCGGTAGGAGCCAATGTGCTTGTCGCAAGATATTACGGAGCAGGACAGCAGGAGGAGGCCAGTGAGACCGTTCACACTTCCATTTTACTCTCGATTGTAGCCGGGCTGTTTCTTGCAGTGGTTGGAATCGTATTTGCAGCGCCGCTGCTTCGTTTGATGGGAACGCCCGAGGACGTGCTGCCACTTGCCGCACTGTACATTCAGATTTATTTTGCCGGTATGCCGGTTGTCCTCATCTATAACTATGGTAGCGCGATCTTAAGAGCAATCGGCGATACGAAGCGCCCCTTATACTACCTGGCGGTTGCCGGAGCCTTGAATGTCGTTTTGAACCTGATCTTTGTCATACCGCTTCAGATGAGCGTAGCCGGTGTGGCACTTGCGACGATTTTATCGCAGGCTCTCTCCGCAGTTCTGGTGCTTCGATGTCTGATGAGAGCAGAGGGCGGCTGCCATCTTGATCTTCACAGACTGCGAATCTATAAAACAAAGCTTAAAAAGATACTTCAGCTTGGTCTGCCGGCAGGCTTTCAGGGTTCCATTTTCTCTTTATCGAATGTGCTGATCCAGTCCTCGGTCAATTCATTTGGCTCGATTGCAATGGCTGGTAACTCAGCAGCAGCCAATATTGAGGGCTTTACCTATGTGGCAATGAATTCCTTCCATCAGGCAGCGATTACCTTTGTCAGCCAGAACATGGGAGCAATGGAGTTTAAAAGAATCCGCAAGGTGGCGATACAATGTCTGATATGTGTTGTCATTACCGGAGCGACAATCGGCAATCTGTCCTATCTGTTTGGAAACACGCTTTTAGGCATTTATTCATCAGATCCACAGGTTATCCAGTATGGAATGGTCCGCCTCAGCATCATCGGGACGACCTATTTTCTGTGTGGAATCATGGATGTGGGGGTCGGATGCCTGCGGGGAATCAATTACTCCGTTCTTCCGATGATCGTATCGCTTCTTGGAGCATGCGGTATGCGTATTATCTGGATTTTTACCATATTCAGACGGATGCATGATCAGACGATACTGTATATATCCTATCCGATTTCCTGGTTTATCACGTCTGCAGTACATATTATCTGCTTTGTCCTCCTGTTTCGCAGGATGGTTAAGCGCTTTGAAATGAGGGAGTAAGCTATGAGAAAGATAGCCTTTTTTGACATTGACGGAACGCTGACCTCGGAAATTGACGGTTCGATTCCGGACAGCGTTGTCACTTCGATAAGAAAAGCAAGAGCTGCGGGACACCTGATGTTTATCAACACCGGCAGATGCTTTCAGAATGTCGAGCCACGCTTCCGTGCGATTGGCTTTGACGGCTATGTGTGCGGCTGCGGAACAAACATCTACTATAAAGAACAGGAGCTCTTCTACCATTATCAGAGTCATGAGATGGTACAAAAGCTCCTTCATGCGGCAAGAGAAACGGATGTTGATATTCTCTTTGAATCGAGACAGGAGGTTGTGTTTGACCGCTCCAGACCCTTTCACCATGCCAAAGCCAAAAAGCTGTACTACGAGTTTCGCGACAGACACTATGACATGTCCCATGAGCCTGAGGCGGAGGATTTTGTCTGTGATAAATTTTTGATCTGGTATCAGACACCGGATCAGCTGGTCACGTTTCGCAAGGTCAGCGATCCGTATTTTGAATGCATTGACAGAGGTGGAGAGGTCCGGGAATTTGTGCCCTATCCCTACTCCAAGGCATCCGGCATCCAATATCTGTTAGACTATTTTTCGATTCCGATTGAAGACGCCTACGCCTTTGGCGACAGCAACAATGACCTCGCGATGCTTAGGTATGTGCCGCACAGCGTTGTCATGGGAAATGCAGAGGATCCGGGGCTTTTTAAGATCGCAGACTATATTACGGGAAAGGCAAGTGAGGATGGAATCGCTCGTGCTTTGGAGCATCTGGGATTCCTGTCCTCCTGACCGATCCTTAGATTCTGCCATTCTCCTTAAGCAGACGATATAAAGTGGGCTGTACCTGAAATTCCGACAGGGCACAGTCCACTTACTTTTTGCAGGAAAGCAGGGTACTCTTTGGCGTAGTGGGGCGCTTTACGGCACGGATGAGGAGATTCTTCGGCGTATGTGCAAAGTCGATGAATTCCAAAACCTGTGTCTTGTAACCGCATAGCTCCAGAAGATTGGCACGAACCGCATCGGTTAAGAGTGCGGACATGCGTTCCTTTATAATGCCGTAATGACTAAAAAGCTCCAGATTCGCCGGCTTCATCCCGGCATTGACCTCGTGCTGACAGCAGGGAACCGAGAAAATCATTCGTGCATTCCAGCAGATTGCGTTGTAAAGCGCATAATCCGTTGCCGTATCACAGGCGTGCAGCGTGATCACCATATCGACAGGAGTGTCGCAGGTATAGCCATTGATGTCTCCGAGCTCAAAATGCAGATGCTCGTAGCCGTATTTTGCCGCGGCCTCATTGCAGTGGCGGATGACGTCTTCCTTTAGGTCCAAGCCGATCATATCAACCGGAAGCTTACGAATCTGTGTGAAATAATAATACAGAATGAATGTGAGATACGATTTTCCACAGCCGAAATCAATGACGGACAGGTGCGTGAGCTTTTGCTTTTTCACCTCGTCGTCTATGATTTCCACAAAGCGGTTGATCTGCTTATACTTGTCGTACATGGAGCGGACGACCTTTCCCTCGCGGGTAAAGACTCCCATATCCACAAGCGGCGGGATTATGGTTCCTTCCTCAAGCAGATAATGCTTCTGACGATTGTGTGAAGCAATTGACGAAGCATCTGTGTCGGAGCAAGCGTTTGCCCGTGCAATCCTCCTACAGGTGACGGTTCCTTTTTTCGACACGAGAAAAACATGCTCGTAACGGCTGCCGAGAATATTGCACTGACCATACGATCCTTCAAGCAGTGGGTACACCGTGTCAGTGAGCGCATCCGGTGCCACATTGCGGTGAAAAACCTGCTTGTCGGTATATTGCTCCATCTGGTAATAATCCTTCTTGCGCACCAGCACAATTTTTTTGTAGGTCTGTGCTTTCCCCGGCTTACTCAGGATAATTTTGGAGGGACGGTCGGCAAGACCCGCATCCCATGCTTCCCTTAATGCTTCCATGTACGAATCGGTTTCCTTTCTTACTTCTTATCAATAGCAAAGGCTAAGAAGCGCTTGATCATTTCATCCCACACTTCCCAGACATGACCGCCGGGCATTTCCTCATAGTGGATCGGCACACCCATTTTATCACAATATGCCAGATAATCCTGACACAGAGCGTAGGACGGATCCTCCGTTCCGATTGCGGCAAAAAGCTTTGGCAGCTTCGTCTTATTTGCCACCGCATTGTCAATCCAAGCCTTGGAATCGCTGATACTGCCTCGCAGGGCATCCAGACTTCCCCAATTGTTCTCGATCATCGCAAGCTTACCGGGCAATTGATGCTCCGGGTTGCTTAAGATATCCATGACGAAGGACACACCTGAGAGATTGGCAGCCGCCGTGAAATAATCCGGCTTGTTGAACGCCCACTTAAAGGCACCGTAGCCACCCATGGAGAAACCGGCAACATAGCGCTTCTCTACGCCCTTCAGAATCGGAAGAAGTGCTTCTAACGTATTTGGAACCTCCTCGGTCAGATACGAAAAATAGGAATAGCCATGTACCATATCCGCATAGAAATTGCTTCCGTCTGTCTCTGTCATGACAACAGCGAGCTTATACGGCCACGAATAACGCTCAATGGAGGAATAGCGGATCCAGTCCAGACCGTTTCCGGTACCGCCGTGCAGCAGGTATAAAATACCCTCCGGTGCTTCCCCCTCGCGTACGCAGTCGGGAAGGATGACATAGAGACTGTTTTGATACCCCAGCTTTTCAGACATCAGATCAAAGTGCAGCATACCCATTCTACTGTTCCCCCTTTACCATTACTTTTAACATTTTTGGAAGCATTGCGTCCCAGTATTCCCAGGTGTGGGCACCATCCTGCTCCATAAAGGTCACGTCCAGCTCCTGCTCCTTCAGGTAGCCTGCAAAAAGCCTTGCACCCTCATAGAAGCCATCCTGCCTGCCGCAGCATAGAGCGATAGGTGGAATTCTGGTTCCTTCCTCCTTATGCTTCCTGACAAGATGCTTAAAATCATTCATGCTGCCCCGGTACTGCTCGAGTGTTCCAAAGGAATTGAGAACTCTGGGAAGAGACTCGTTGTAGAAGCCAAGCTCCTCGAGATCCCCTGCACCGGACATACCACCGGCAGCCGCAAAGAAATCCGGACGGTTTAGTACCCATTTAAGTGCGCCGTGGGAGCCCATGGAGTTGCCGAGAACATAGCGATCCCCCGGATCCTTTGACAGAGGAAAAACATGCTCCATGACACGTGGAAGTTCCTCACTTAAGTAGGTAAAATAATTCTTGCCGTGAATCATGTTGGAATAGAAGCTGTTTTTGACCTCCGGCATTACGACAGCCATGTCATATTCCATGGCATACTCCTCAATTCGGGTCCGGCGCAGATACATTGAGCTGTCGTCGGAGCCTCCATGCAGAAGATATAAGGTCTTCTTTCTTCCATATTCGCGATAATAGGCCTCACTGCCCTGTCTGTCTCTCCACAGCTCAAAGGACGGCAGAATCACATTGACATTGACCTGCTCTCCTAAGGTGTCTGAGAGAAACGTATACCTTACTACACCCATTTTTTACCCTCTCTTTTCTTTGATAATATATAGATTTTACTCTAGCTATAGAATACTCGAATTAAGGGGCGGATGCAAACAGATTTCATTGACGCGTCAAAAAATCCTTACTATACTAATAGCAGATACGAGTGAGGAGAAAGTGACAGACAATGAAAAAAGGATTCGACAACGACAAATATTTAAAAATGCAGTCCGAGCACATCATGGAGCGAATCGGACAATTTGATAACAAGCTTTATCTGGAGTTCGGGGGAAAGCTTTTTGACGACTATCATGCAGCCCGCGTTCTTCCGGGCTTTGCGGCAGACAGTAAGCTTCAGATGCTGATGCAGCTTGCCGACCAGGCGGAGATCGTCATGGTAGTGAGCGCGGATGATATTGAGAAAAATAAAATCCGTGGGGATCTCGGCATTACCTATGACCTCGATGTGATCCGGCTGATCGACGAGTTTTCCGGTCGTGGTCTCTATGTGGGAAGCGTGGTGCTCACCCGCTATGCGAAGCAGCACAGCGCCGTATTATTTCAGAAGCGTTTAGAGAAGCTTGGTATCCGGGTTTATCATCACTACACCATACCGGGCTATCCGACCAACGTCTCCACGATTGTCAGCGAGGAGGGCTTTGGAAAGAACGACTATATTAAGACGACCAGACCGCTTGTGGTGGTTACAGCGCCGGGACCCGGAAGCGGCAAGATGGCGACCTGTCTGTCACAGCTTTATCACGAGCATAAACGAGGCGTCCGTGCCGGTTATGCGAAATACGAGACCTTCCCAATCTGGAATCTGCCTCTCGACCACCCGGTGAATCTTGCCTATGAGGCAGCGACGGCAGATTTAAATGATGTCAATATGATTGACCCTTATCACTTAAAAGCCTATGGCGTGACAACGGTCAACTACAACCGCGATGTGGAAATCTATCCGGTTCTAAATGCGATTTTTATGAAAATCTATGGCAGCAGCCCCTATGCGTCACCGACTGACATGGGTGTCAATATGGCGGGCAACTGTATCTTTGATGATGAGGCGTGCCGTGATGCCTCCAGACAGGAGATTATCAGACGTTATTACGAGGCGGTAGTCGGCGTGGCGCAGGGCAAGAGAGAGCAGGAGGAGGTCAATAAGATCGAGCTTCTGATGAATCAGGAGGAGCTTGCGACAAGCGACCGTCCGACGGTGACACCGGCACTTTTGCGTGCGGAAAGCACTGGTATGCCCGCTGCGGCGATTGAGCTCGCCGATGGAACGATTATTACCGGCAAGACCGGTGACCTGCTTGGCGCCAGTGCAGCAGCTCTGATGAATGCTTTAAAGGTACTTGCAGGAATTCCGCATGAGGTAAAGATCCTCTCTCCCGAGTCGATTGCACCGATTCAGAAGCTGAAGACCCAGTATCTCGGAAGCAAGAATCCGAGGCTTCATACCGATGAGGTACTCATTGCCCTTTCTGCGACAGCAGCGGTCAATGATACAGCGGCAATGGCACTCGAACAGCTGTCCAAGCTCAAGGGTTGTCAGGTGCACTCGAGTGTGATCTTATCTTCGGTCGATTTCAATACCTTCAAGAAGATGGGCTGTAACGTAACCTGTGAGCCCAAAACCGAATAAAGCCTGATGAAAAAAGAGGAAAAACATGTCACAGATTATTTTTGAGAGACCCGCAAGGGAATGGAACGAAGCACTTCCGATTGGAAATGGCAGACTGGGAGCCATGGTATTTGGTGGAACGGACAGGGAGCTTTTGATGCTTAACCAGGACAGCATTTGGTATGGCGGACCGCAGGACCGCGTTAACCCGGATGCAAAGGAAAACCTGGAGCAGATCAGACAATACATTTTAGACGGCAAAATCCCGCAGGCGGAGGAGCTTGCAAGCCTGGCACTCTCCGGAACTCCACAGAGTGAGCGTCCCTACCAGCCACTCGGCAATCTGGAGATTAACTACCGGTGGCGGACACAGACCGGGCAGGAGCCGGAGGCTTATCAGAGAATACTGGATATGGAAAAAGGGGCTGTCCTTGAGGAATATCAAAGAGGAGCATGCCACTGCAGGAAAACCTACCTCTCCTCCTACCCGCATGGTGTGATTGCCGTGCATATGCAGGCACTCGAGGGAACGCTCTCCTTTGATGCCCTTCTTTCCAGAGGGCGTTTTTATAACAGGGTGGGAAAGCTTGACGAGCAGACGATTTATTTGGAGGGCACCCTCGGCGATGGCGGTGTGAGCTACCGCATGGCGGTGCGTGCGTTAGCTTCCGGTGGAAGCTGTCGGATTATCGGAGAACAGCTTGTCGTGCGTGACGTAAAGCAGGTGACCATATATGTAGGCTGTGAAACCTCCTTTTATGAAAAAGATTTCGAACAAAAGTTAAACGAGGTGCTTGACCGGGCCGCCTCGGATGGCTATGAAAAGCTTTTGCAGGATCATGAACAGGATTATCAGAGACTGTTTGGAGCAGTGAGCTTAAAAGTTGATACCGGGGACGAAGAGGGAGAAAAACTGACCAGATATTTTGATTTTGGCAGATACCTTCTGATGTCCAGCAGTCGCCCCGGAAGCCTTCCGGCAAACCTGCAGGGAATCTGGAATGAGCGGATGGAGCCGGCATGGGATTCCAAGTTTACCATTAATATCAATACCGAGATGAATTACTGGCCGGCAGAGGTCTGCGGGCTTTCGGAATGTCATCTGCCGCTGTTTGACCATCTGCTCCGCATGTGGGAAAACGGGCGAAGGGTGGCAAAGAATATGTATGGCTGCCGCGGCTTTGTCGCGCATCACAACACTGACCTGTGGGGTGACTGTGCACCGCAGGATATCTATATCCCGGCGACCTACTGGACACAGGGTGCGGCATGGCTCTGTACCCATATCTGGACACATTATCTTTATACCGGGGACGAGACGTTTCTTCGCAGGATGTACCCGGTCATGCGGGAT
>CALZEZ010000034.1 GCA_945643825.1 uncultured Lachnospiraceae bacterium | reverse complement strand
CCCCCAACGAACCGCCCAACACCAAACGAATCCGTCGCAAAATGTGCAGATACCCAGACAAGAATCACGCCGATCTTGTGCTGGTGCAGCTTATCAACCAGATACATAAAGTCCTTGGGGTCTCCATATCTTGCGGTCGGCGCATAGTAGCCGGTCACCTGGTAGCCCCAGGAGCCGTCAAACGGATGCTCCGCGATTCCCATAAGCTCCACATGGGTGTACTGCATCTTCTCACAGTATTCCACGATACGATCCGCAAACTGGCGGTAATTATAAAAACCATCCTCGGTTCCGTCCGGATGCTTCATAAAGGAGCCAATGTGACATTCATAGATTGCCATGGGCTGCTTAAACAGATCCGTCTTTTCTCTCGCATTAAGCCACGCACTATCGTGCCACTCAAAGCCGGTCAGATCTGTTGTCTTGGATGCATTGCCGGGGCGAAGCTCTGCCGCATTTGCATACGGATCCGCTTTGTAGAGCTTGCGTCCGTCCGGTGTATGAATCAGATATTTATAGAGCTCGCCGGTTCCAACGCCCGGAATAAAGAGCGCATGGATTCCACCGGGTCCAAGCTTCTCCATCCGATACTGGTTCTCATCCCAGTTGTTGAAGCTTCCTATCACATACACAGCTGCCGCATTCGGTGCCCATACAGCAAAAAACATGCCTTCCTGCCCGTTTTCCACCGATCTGTGCGCGCCCAGCTTCTTATAGATATCGTAGTGCGTTCCCTGCGCAAAGATATACTGATCATCCTGTGAGATAAAAACCTTCTCGACATCTCCTGTTTTTGCCATACTATTCAAATTATGTCCCCCATTTCTATTATTTTATAATGAAGTCCTGTTCTCTAAGAATTACCATATCCTCAGCGTCATATCTTTTACCAAACAGAATGTCAAAGAAGTGTTTGACGCTCTTGCGGTCTGCATGCTCGATCGCCTCGTCAATGATGTCCCGAACCTCGTAGATCGTCACCGCGTGATCCGCTGTCTGCATATCGGAAATTCTGGTATGCAGTGCAAGCGTGCCCATGTCATCAATCGCATATTCCATCTGGTAGGCATATTTTTTACCAAAAGTAACAAGAGCGTCATCCCCCAGTGCCTCTATATCAATTCTGGTGTTAAAGCAGTTCAGCAGCTGTGGGTAATTGTCTAAGAGACGTTCTATGCTACGCCTGGTTCCCTCTAACAGGATAATGATTCCGTTGTTCTCGGTATCCAGTGTTTTGCACAGAGCCTTTACGGCATCCTGCGAAAGGCTTCCTGCATTCTGGATAATCAGAGCACCGTTTACCAGCTTGGAGAGCGTTTCGGGGATATCCTTCTTATTGAGCACAACCGCACCGATCTTGGCAACGCGCCCGGAGAAATTGTGATCCGTCACCTGAACCTCTCGAATCAGATTCTTGGCAAGCTTCATCGTTCCGGTTCCCTCATCGCCTGTGATAATCACGTTACCCGTGTAGGCTGCCAGACTGATTTTGTCCAAGGTCTGAATAATCTGGAGACGGGACTTCTTGTTCTGGATGAAGCGTCCAAACAGTTCCTTCTCCTCGGGTGTCAAGTCACGTACCTCGGATTCCTCGGACTCCTCCTGCTCATCGTCATCGCCCATATTTTCTTCGTCAGAGGATACCGGTGCTTCTGCTTCCTCTTCGGAGTCTGCCGTTTCCTGCTTAGAGGCTGATACCTCCTGTTCAGAGGATACTTCCTCCTGTTCAGAGGCTACTGCTTCTTCCTGTTCGGGGGCTACTGTCGCTTCTTCGCCAGCGTTTGCTGACACATCTTCGTCGGGGGATGCTGCTTCCGGTGCTTCGTCGTTAACTGCCTCTTCCGTGATTTCCTGTGGCTCGCCGTTAAATACCTCTTCCTCTTCCGTGATTTCCTGTGGCTCTGTGTCGGCTGCTTCGTCCTCCGTGTCCATATCCTCCAAAGCAAAGGTAGTCAGGTCATCCTGTGTCGTAAGCTCCTGTGGCGCAGGCTCCTGCTGTGGCTCGACATCCTCAAGCTCAAGTCCTGCATCCAGCTGCTCTAACAAGCCGCTTTTGCTGGAAATCTCAAAGTCTTTAAACAGATTTCCGGTCTGTTCCAAAACATGGCGACGGACATCCTCGGCGCGCTTTTTCTCATTTTCCTTCTTCATGCGCTCCCACTCTGCCATGATATCCGCAATGCTCATCTGTCCGGTAATCTGTTTCTCTATATGCTCCGTCTCAGGAACGACCAGTCTGATCTGTCCGTCGTATTCCTGGGAAAGGATCCGGTCAAAGCCGTTTTGTTCGTTGGTCCAGTCCCGTTTCATCTCCTGCATCACCTTGTCGGCATCCGACTGGGGCTGCTCTGCACTCTTATCTGTCTCGGGATAGACCTCTCGTGCCACCTCGGGGGCAGGGTAAATCTCACGCGCCACCTCGGGAACAGGGTAAACCTCACGTGCTACTTCAGGGGCAGGTTGAATCTCAGGTGCTGCTTCCGGGACGGGGAAAACCTCACGTGCTACTTCAGGGGCAGGTTGAATCTCAGGTGCTGCTTCCGGAGTGGGGTAAACCTCTTGTGCTGCTTCCATATCGGCAACCGGTGCAAGCTCCCCTGTTTTATCCTCAAAGAACAGTTCCGACGCATCAGGATCAATTCTTCGCATAGGAATTCCTTCCACAAAGGCTTCCTGTGTTTCCATGACATCGGTCTCATCAAAAGCAGCTTCTGTCCTGGGCTGCTCCGGAGGCAAAACCTCCTTCATGCTCTCGGCCAACGCCTTTTGCAGATTGATGGTATTATACTGTCCCACATCCATCGTTTTGACATGGATATCAATTTCCTTTGAAGGCAGCTCCGTCGTAGGCGCATCAACCACAGCTGCACTCGGGGTCTCAAAATATGCCTGATCCGCGGGCTTGTCCATAATCTTTGTGAAGCTGTTTCCGGAAACGACCGACTCTGGTGTCGTTCTCTTTCTCGTCCAGAGATCGTATTTTGCCTGCTGATCCGGAGTCAGTGCAGCATGAAGCATCTTAAGCTCCATCGCCTTCATCACATATTTGCCCTCGCCAAACCAGAGAATCAGCTCGTCACACTCATCAATACAGTCTGTAACATTGCCATTCCGGTGATACAGGTAAGCCAACTCGTAGGCCCATTTTTCCTTGTATTCCCGTTCCTTCAGCTTCTTTAGTGTATCAATGCGCTCATCGAGACTTGCATCCTGCGCTTCGTAGAGCTTATAAAGCAGGATATAAAGACCGGCATCCTTCGGTGCAAGTTGGGCATATTCCTTATAATATTCGATAGCCTGTACATACTCTTCGAGCTTGATGGAAAGCTCGCATAGCGAATAGACGATCTGTCTTCCTCCCGGATGACGATCGTAGGCTAAAAGGAGGATATTCTTACTATCCTCGTATCTTCTGTTTATTTTGTAGATATCGCTGACGGTACAAAGCATCATGACACTCTTTACTCTGTTCCAGTCAATCGTATCGCAAATTTCCATCGCAGCGGCATAGTCTCCTTCAGTGACAAGTCGTTTGATTTCATCTGCGCGAACCTTATATTCGTATTTGTCCAAGATGCTCACCTCATAAATTCCAATTGAAACAATATCTCGGTTTTAACGCTTTTAAGTTTACCATAGTGAGCAGGCAATGTCAAAATACATGCGCCATTTTATCGCAAAATAAGGAATTTTTTTATAGGTCACCTACAAGATATTGGATAGAGAGGCAAATTGTTCCAGACTGAGCATTTCCCCGCGGATGAGCGGATTCATATCAAGCGTCTCTAAGGCCTGCATGACCTGTTCTCTTGTCAGATGTAAGCCCGGATCGTTGGAGAGAGCATTGGCGAGCGTCTTGCGTCGCTGGTTAAACGAAGCGCGAATGAGCGCAAACATGTATCTGTCATCCTTTACCTCGACGGGCGGTTTCTCATATCTGGTCAGTCGGATTACGGCACTGGCAACGTTTGGTCTGGGAATGAAGCAGTTTGGCGGAACGTTCGCCATGATCTCCGGTTTGGCATAGTACTGCACTGCCAGGGAAAGCGCACCATACTCTTTGCTTCCCGGTTCCTGCCTCATGC
This sequence comes from uncultured Lachnospiraceae bacterium, assembly GCA_945643825.1. Lineage (GTDB taxonomy): Bacteria > Bacillota > Clostridia > Lachnospirales > Lachnospiraceae > UMGS2037. The sequence continues at coordinate 5,475 of CALZEZ010000034.1, read as the reverse complement.
GGTCGGCAACCTCCTTTTGCACCATAATCGTAACACTTTTCAGTGGTACATGGCTTTCAAAAAGCCCCATAATGATCGGGGTGGTAATATAATAAGGGAGGTTTGCTACTACCTTGATCGGTTTTCCGGCATTTTTTTCCTGCGCAAGTGCTGCGATATCTACCTTCATGATGTCATCGTTGATCACTGTCACATTCTGATAGGCCGAAAGTGTGTCCTGCAAAATCGGAATGAGGTTCTTATCGATCTCGACAGCCACAACCTCTCTTGCACTCTCTGCCAGATACTGGGTCATCGTCCCGATTCCCGGTCCAATCTCCAGCACGCAATCCTCCTTGGTAATCTCCGCGGCCTCGACAATACGGTCAAGCACATGGGGATCAATCAGGAAATTTTGTCCAAATTTTTTCTGAAAATTAAAATGATATTTCTGTAAAACAGCGATTGTCTCGCTGGGGGTTCCTAAGCTTGGCATGATACTCTCCATTCCTGAGTGATTTCATTTCTAAAAAAAGTTCAGTGCGAGTTATTTTGCCGCACCGGCAGCGCAACAGGGATCAACATTGAACAGACGACAGGCATTTTCGTATGTTATGTCTACCACGCTTTGGGTAGTTAAGCCTTTTATCCGGGCGATTTCTTCTACGACAAGCGGCAGATACAGGGAGCAGTTGCGTTCTCCGCGGTGCGGAACAGGTGCCAGATATGGGCTGTCTGTTTCCAGAAGGATTCTGTCCATCGGAAGGTAGTCTACCACCTCGCGCAGCTTCTTCCCGTTGGAAAAGGTTAATACCCCGCCAATGCCGAAGTAGAAGCCCATATCATAAAACTCTCTGGCAATGGGAAGTGAGTAGGAGAAGCAATGGACGACTCCACCGATTTCCTGCGCCCGATGTTCCTTCATCAGATCCAGTGTGTCCTTTGCCGCATCTCTGGAATGAACGACAATCGGAAGGGAAAGTCTTCGGGCAAGCTCCATCTGCGCAGCAAACCATTTCTTCTGGCAGGGCTTATCGGTATCCTCATAGTGATAGTCGAGTCCGATCTCTCCCACCGCCACAACACGTTTCTTCTGACACCACGTTTCAAGCCTTGCGAGCTTTTCCTCATCCAGTTCATCCACATCGCTGGGGTGCACGCCGATTGCCCCGTAGAAGAAGGGATAGCGCTGCATCAGCTCCAGTGTCCTCTCGCAGGAGGAAAGGCTTGCTCCGATATTGATCACCGGGCAGATTCCCTGTCCAGGGAGACTGGCAATAAGCTCATCCCGATCCTTGTCAAACATTTCATCATCATAGTGCGCATGTGTTTCAAAAATCATTTTATTCCTCATTTCTGAATGACTCCGTTACAAAGAGTTACAAATCTTTTTCTTAAATTTTTTTAAAAAAGGACTTGCAATCCAAAAAGCATTATACTATAATAACACTTGCGTTGCAAATGATACAGATGAATACGCACCGCTAGCTCAGCTGGTAGAGCACCTGACTCTTAATCAGGGTGTCCAGGGTTCGAGCCCCTGGCGGTGCATTACAAGGAACTGTTTTTGGAGACTACAGAGCTCTGGGGATGGTTCTTTTTTTGTGCAAATACGGACAAAATTAAAGGCATAGAGAATCCCGTTTGGGCTGTTCTCTATGCCAGATTTGATTCTGTGATACAGGCTGCTTTTATACTTCGATGTAGGCTCCGGCCTGCACGCGCCACATTCTCGCATATTGTCCGTTTGCGGCAAGAAGCTCCTCGTGGGTTCCCTGCTCCACAATCCGTCCCTGTTCCAGCATGATGATTCTGTCTGCAAGGCGGGTCGTGGAAAGTCTGTGTGAGATAAAGATCACGGTCTTGTCCTCGGTCGCGGAAAGCATCGCATGGTTGAGCTGGTATTCTGCAATCGGGTCAAGAGCACTCGAGGGCTCGTCAAGGATCATGAGTCCTGCCTTCTGGTAAAATACACGGGCAATCGCAAGCTTCTGGCTCTCGCCACCGGACAGGTTGATTCCATTCTCCATTGTTTCAGTCGTCAGGCAGGTGTCAAGGCCCTCAGGCATTCTCTGCACACGCCTGGAAAGTCCACTGTCCTCTAAGGCCTGCAAAACTCTTTCATCCTGCTTCTGTCTGTCAAAGGAATCCGGTAAATCCATCAGCACGTTCTCGCGCACCGAGCCGGCAAAAATCTGGAAGTCCTGAAAGACCGTTCCAATTGATTCCCTGTACCCTCGCACATCGTAATCACGGATATCCACACCATCTGCCAGGATACTGCCCCGCTTCACGTCATAAAGCCGCATCAGCAGTTTGACAAGTGTGGTTTTACCGGCTCCGTTGTAGCCGACAAGCGCAATTTTTTCTCCCGGCATAATCTGCAGGTTGATATCATGGAGAAGATCGTCGTCCTTTTCGCGATAGGAGAATGATACGTCCTTTAGCTCTATCTCTTTTGCTCCAGCAGTCGGCTCTAAGCCCTTTGTATTGACGATCTTCGGCTCATATTCCAGGAAATCACGGATTTTCTGGACATAAAGGCTGGTCTCACAGGCGTAGGGATAGACATCCGTGAAGACACTCATGCCTCGTTTCAGTCGGCCGAAGGAATTGTAGAGAATCGCAACATTGCTAAATGAAAGCACACCACGCACTGCTGCCTGGAATACAAGATAGCTTATGTAAACCACATCTGAAATCAGGTTGTTGCTCACGTATCTGCGCATGAAGCCAAGCAGGTATCTGCGTCTTGCATTCTTCTTTTCGATCTGATAAACCTCTTCGTTTGCCTGCTCAAACCTTTCAAACAGGATATCCGATACCTCAGGATTTAATCTAAGCTCCTTCGCATAGTCATTTAAGTAGAATACTCTTTTGACATATTCCCTTTTTCTCTCGTGCGGATTTCTTGCAACACGAATCTTGAATACCAGCTTGTTATAAAGCTGGTTGAAGAAAAAGGCCATCAGGAAGGAAACGGCAGCAAACAGGATCGATACGCTGTCCCTGCTCAGGAAATAGATGCCGGTCGAGACAAAGACCGTGATTCCTGCCACGGTGTTTTGTAAAAACGTGACACAGCGCTCAATCTGGTTGTCCACCTCGGAAAGAGCCAGAACCATCTTATTATAGTAATCCGGATTGTCATAGCATTCCAGATCCAGATCCTTTGCCTTCTCATAAAGAAGCAGCTTCACCTTCTCGCGAACCTTCGGTCTTGTTCTTTCCATTATGTAGTCGCCAACAAAGACGGTAAACACCATGCCAAGTGTTATGCCCGCCGCAAGGATCAGAATGAATCTGGCTACCTGCCAGAACGGATAATGAAACTCTGCCGCCTCGATCACGTATCCGATTCCCACTGTATGCTCAAAGAAGATGGAAATCTGATTACGCATGGAATCTAACACCGGAAAGATGATAAAGGCGGGGGAGGCCGTAAAGCACAGTCGGATTAAGAAGAAATTGTTCTTCCAGACGGTAGCGGCCGACTGTTTTTTGTCTGCTTTTTGTTTTTCCAAATCATTCACGCCAGGTTCACCTCCTCCTCTTCATCCAGGGCAAGATAGTTCATCGCCTGCTTGCGATACATCTGCGCATAGCTTCCGCCCCGCTCTAACAGCTCCTTGTGGGAGCCTTCCTCAATCAGTCTTCCTTTTTCCAGCATGAAAACCTTGTCGCAGTTTTTTACGGAGGAGAGCCGATGTGAGATAAAGAGCATGGTATGATCCTTACCCTCCTTCATGATGTTTCGAAACAGGTCATACTCAGCGATCGGGTCGAGTGCACTTGAGGGTTCGTCAAAAATCTTAACCGGGGATCTCTTGGCAAAGGTTCTCGCCACAGCAAGCTTCTGGCTTTCGCCGCCGGAGAACACAGCGCCATCCTCGTCAAACTCCTTGGTCATCATCGTATGTATGCCCTTGGGAAGTGTCTGAACCTTCGCAAGAACACCTGCCCGCTTTAAAGCGTGCTCCACAAGCTGCTCCTCGGTTTCTCCCTCGGCAAATTCATAGCTTCTTCCCATCAGGACATTTTCCTTTATCGTCATACCGAAGATGCAAAAATCCTGGAAGGTCGTGGCAAAGAGTTCGCGGTAGGCATGCAGGTTGTACTCGCGGATGTCAATTCCGTTGACTCGGATCACACCGCTAGTCGGGTCATAGAGTCTGAGCAGCAGCTTGATAATGGTCGTCTTACCGGCTCCGTTATGTCCAACCAAAGCCGCAATCTCTCCTTTTTTCAGCGTGAAGGACAGATCCTTAATGGTCTCCTCAGCCTGATAGGAGAAGGAGACATGTTCAAAGCAAAGCTCTTCAAAGACGTACTGACCGTCCTCCATCTTCGGCATAATGCCCTCCTGATCCTCCGGAATCTTCTCCTCGTATTCAAGGAAGGTGCGCAGGTTGTTGATAAACATACCGTTCTTGATCACAACCATGACGTCCTCAAACAGGTGAATCAAAAGCCAGGTCATCGCTACCATAAGACTGCTCATAACGGTTAACTGCGCTAAGGAAATCGAGCCTGTCACGAGGTTTCGATAGATCGCATAAAACAAAACGCCTTCAAAGATAGCGGTGAAGGTAAAGGTAATCCGCCAGAAATTCAGGTGCGCATTCCGGAAGGCATAGCGGCGTGCCACTTCGATATTCTTGGCCGTTGCGGTCTGATATTGTTTCTTAAGCAGTCGGAAGATGTTCGAGAGACGGATCTCCTTTGCGTAGTCGGGAAGGTAAAGCACTCGGTTTACATAATTGAGCACCTTGCTATTCGGTGCCTGCTTCTCATAGCGCTTAAACTCTGCCTTGTTTTTCAGGTTTCCAAACAGGAAATTTCCAATCAGCGGGAACACTATGAAAAGCACGGCATAATGATCAATCTCAAACATGAAGCCAAAGACGACACAGGTCGCCACAATACCGACAAGAATTCCCCAAAAGCATTCGATAATCTTCGAGACCTTTTCCTCCGCGCCATCCATTGCCATAGTGTAGCGGTTGTAGAATTCCGAGTCCTCGTAGCAGCGAAGCTCCACATTTTTTGCCTTTTTAAAGAGCTTCCGGTAGATTCCAAGATAAATTCTTGTGACCTCGAGCGGAATCACGGCATTTTCCACATAGTTTACGTAGAGACTGATGAAGAAAAACAGGAGTCCGCATCCTAAGATGAAGCCCAGGATCGTGTTAAAATCCCTGCCTTTATCCAGATCGTCTACGATTTTTCTAAGAAAAATACCATCGAAAAAGACCCATTCAAAATAGCCGGCTGTGCGCAGGAAAAAGGCATGGACAACAAGGCGTCTGCTGATGCCGGCGCCAAGCTTAATCGCATACCAGTCGTTCTGCAGAGTCTTTGCCATAGACAGCTTCTGGTCTTCTTTCTTTTTCTGAAATATACTCATAGAATTCCCCTCTCCTTCTATGTATGCTTTTATCTGTAAAGTCATTTGGTTAGATTTTATTAACTTAAAACATATTGTTCACTATGTAA